>CASEKZ010000034.1 GCA_949288625.1 uncultured bacterium
CAATTTCCTTTTATTAAAATTAACTTATCTTTATATTTTTGTAATAAGTTTATAATGTTATTATTTTTTAAATCATTAAAATGAAAACCATAATTAAACAAGTCCCCAAGAACTATAAGTTTATCAAAATGGTTTTCGTCTGTTACTTTTTTAAAATTATCAAAATCTCCGTGTATATCTGATATTATGAGTATTTGCATTTTTATCACCCTTAAAATTATAACACATTTTTTATTCAATTTAGTTTTTGATAAGAATTAACTTAGGTAAAATACGTATAGTTTTTATCGTATTAAAGATAAATTTTAATTATTTTGTACTTTACGTATAACGTTTGTATATTGTTTTTTGTTCATAATTATAGTATATTTATAGTGTAAAAAGATATCACACTGATATCTTAATGGTTGTAAAATATAAAAAAGAGGGGAGGTCTATTCATGAGCTGGCTTAGATTGTTATTTAGATGGTTATAATACCCTTTAGAGCATAGTTTACATATGCTCTTTTTTTAATTGAAATAATTGTAATATTTTGTTATTATATAGTTGATAATGGAGGAGTAAATGAAAAAAGAAAAAAAAATAAATAATTTAAGCGATTCTTTTAAATCTGTTTTAATAATATTATCTTATTTTTTATTACCTTACGTAATTAATAGTATAACTAAATCTCAAGTAGTAACTAGTGTTATTTATCTTGTGTACGCTGTTTTATTAATCGTTTTGTATAAAGATACTTTTAAAAGAGATTTTAAAGACATTAAAGAAAATAAAAAAGACTACATAAAAGGGGTTTTATTAAACACCTTGTTATTAATCATTGTAATGGCTATAACAAACGTCATAATTAACGCATTATTTAATATAAATAAGACGTCAGAAAATGATTATTCACTACTTACGATGTTTGAAAAATCACCGATCATTCTTATATTATTAACTTGCGTTTATTATCCAATTGTAGAAGGAATTGTGTTTAGAAAGGCAATTAGAGATGTTATAGATAAAAAGTGGTTGTTTATTGCGTTTTCATCTTTGTTTTATTTTTTCTTTAACATAGTTTATACATCAATGAGTTTTAATAATATTATGGCTTCTATTTGTTACTTTTTTTCAATGGTAATATTATCAAATTATTATTGGAAAACCAACAATTTTACATCTAGTGTAATCATATTAATTATATATAATATATTTGTTACAATATTAAGTTTTGTTTAAGTGTAGGAGGCGTGCTTATGAAAAATATAATATTAATTATTTTCCTAGCAGTAATCCTTTCTTTTGCTGGCATAAGCAGTATCAGTGCCTCAGATAATTTACTAAAGACGGAAACTAAGGATAGGGTTATTTTTGTTAAGGATCAAGATGGAAAGTTTTTATATTCTTGGAAGTTTGATAAAGAAGAATACGAAAAAAATGAGTTTGATTTTGACTTGGAAATAAAGTTTGATTCGAATAATAAATCAAAAATAGAATCGCTTATGAAAAATGACGTTAAAGCTAAATATGTATCGTTTAATTATCATGGTGATTTACCCGCAGAAGCTAGTATAAAAATACCGGTAAGTGATATGTATAATGATGGACAAAAGCTTAATTTATATTATTACAACGAAGAAGAAAACGAAATTGAATTAGTCTCTGATACCATTAAGGTAGTTAATGGGTATGTGAATTTTAACATTGATCATTGCTCGGATTATTTTCTTACTCTTTCAATTGTAAATGAAACGGGTGGAAATAATAATAATGGTATGATAATAATGGGGATGATAATCGTTATTGTGGGATTAATTGGTTATACGCTCATGAAAAATCAAAAATAGTGTTTTAACATTATTTTTTTTGTTTTGCATTGTAATATTTTAGTCTATTTGTTATAATAATCATTGATAATAGGGGTGACATAATTGAGAAATAAAAAAGGACAAGCACTCGTTGAGTTTATTATAATTCTTCCGATAACTTTGCTTCTTATTTTTTGTGTGGTTGATTTTGGAAGGGTAATAACGCTGAAGAATGATTTGGAAGCGGCAGCTTCAAACGCTGTTACGCTTTATGAAAACGGTAATACTTTAGAGGAAATTAATTCCATAATAAATAGTAACGATAATGATATAAAGCTTGATGTTAAAACGAATGATAATTACGTGACGATTAACGTCTCAAAACGAATAAAACCAATTACTCCAGGATTATCATACATTTCAAAAGACGTTTTTGACGTGTCAACTTTTAGGGTGATAAGAAATGATTAAATTATCAAATCGTGGTCAAAGTCTTGCGTTATTCGTTGTTTTTATTCCATTTTTTATAATTATCGGGGTAGTTATTGTTGATGCTTCTTTTGCTAAGTACAACCATAACCGGTTAAATGAGATAGCTAAGATGGTTACTATGTATGGTATTAATCACGTTGATGAAGACCCTTATTATGAAATGGTGGACTTAATATATAAAAACGATGATGAAATAGATAGTTATGATATAAAAATTGATCCAGAAAACAAAAAGGTTAGTGTTACTCTTGATAAGGCGACCAAAGGTTTTTTTGGAAAAATAATTGATAAGGAAATATATAAAGAACGAAGTTCTTATGTTGGAATACTAAAAGATGAAAAAATAGTAATAGAAAAGGAGTCAAAATGAAAAAGGAAGCTGCTAAGGTAATAACGATTTTTTCTTGTAAGGGCGGGGTTGGTAAAACAACTACAGCGCTTAACTTTGCGGGAATATATAGTTTAATGGACAAAAAGGTATTAATTATTGATCTTGATTTAAATAGTGGTGGGGTTGCTTTAAGTCTAAACGTAGACGTTAATAAAACCATTTTTAACGTGGTTGATGACATGAGTAATAACAGATTTGAATCGATTGATAATTACGTCTGTAAGTATAATGATAAGATAGACGTTTTATCTTCTCCTAAGGATCCTAGAAACGCACTTAAAATAGATTCGAAGTACGTTAATTTAGTAATTACATCTTGTATTTATAGG
>CASEKZ010000035.1 GCA_949288625.1 uncultured bacterium
TTACATAAAGCCTTCGAACTAACCGGTGTCGCTGTCTTAATATAATTTTCAACAATTAATTTTAATAATTCTTCCTGCCTTTCCGATAGCATTTAATCACCTCTTTTAGCACTCTTTTTTACTGATTGCTACTTCATTATAACATTGTATGCTAGCACTGTCAATATATGACTGCTAAAAAACTACAATTTTTTTCAAAAAAACAAAAATCATTACAAAAAAATGTTGAAACCCTTATTCCAACATCTTTACTTTTTTAAAATCAGTTCATCATGCCTTACTAAAAAATCTTTTAAACGCATTGGTGGATAACTATGAGAAGCCGCGTTTAAGTCACTTATAAACTTATCTCCTCTAATTTTGGACACCACCTCAGGATTTATAAGTCCATAATAATCATCCTTTTTCATCTTTAAATTTTTTGCAAAATCATAAACATTCTCACCATCTTCAACAAACGAATGAAGGTATTTATAATGTTCAAGAGGACTATTCACAAAAGCTGTAGTTATATATTCATAATCTACACCTAATATAGATGATACTTCATGACATTTCGTCGCATATTTCCCCACATATACATTACATAAAACGTCAATAGTTTTCTTATCATCACCAATCATACAAGCTTCTTTTATACTGTTCACACAAAGCGTAAAAGAAACATTGCCTAATGATGTAAATAATTTCCTATTTCCATCAATTGAACTATAATCTAAAATGTATGGATGACTATTTAAATAATTATAAGCTCGTCTAACTTTAAATAAACTTACCGTATATCTTCCTAAAATAAAATATAAATAACCTTTTTTATCAATTTTATAACTAGAACCTTTAATGTTATGATTCAGATTATAAAAAGGATCAACGCCCGACTTATCTAAAAAACTTACCATCTTTAACGCTTCATCAAATTCTTCTGGATTATAATAATCAGTATAAGTCATTAAAAATCAACTCCGATATAAGATTATACCCTAACTCAAAATAAAGTCAAATCAAAGTACTATTTTTAATACTTTGATAAATTATTTAAAAACTCTTCTTCATCCCAAACAGTAATGCCTAAATCTTTAGCTTTAGTAAGTTTACTACCCGCTTCTTCTCCAGCAATAACTACACTAGTTTTTTTACTAACACTACTACTAACAGATCCACCTAACTCTTCAATTCTAATTTTCGCTTCATCGCGAGTAAACCTCTCTAAAGAACCAGTTAATACAAAAGTCTTACCGGTAAATATCGTCTCTTCTGTGCTAACCTCTTTAAGATAAATCATATTAACTCCATCTTCTTTAAGTTTATTAATTAAATTAATATTATTCTCATCTCTAAAGAAATCATAAACACTTTTAGCAATAATCTTTCCAACATCTTTAATGCTTGCTAAATCCTCAAAACTAGCCTTCATCAAGTTATCCATATTCTTAAATTCTCTAGCTAAAATATCCGCTGTTTTTGTTCCAACATGACGAATAGAAAGTCCAAATAATAATCTTTCCAATGAATTATTCTTACTTTTTTCTATTTCATCAAGTAACTTTTCTATACTTTTCTCACCAAATCCTTCAAGCTCTTTTAACTCTTCTTTGTGTTCATATAAATGATAAAAATCATCGTCATCTTTCAAATAACCTAAGTTATAAAAATCTTCGATAATCCTATCACCAAAACCAATTATATTCATCGCATGACGAGAAGTAAAATGGAATAATTTTTCTTGCTTTCTAGCAGGACAGTGTTCGTTCAAACAATAATAAGCTGCCTCATCCTCTTTTCTAGTTAAACCTTCTCCACATATAGGACACTTATCCACCATATTAAAATTTTTCTCAGAGCCATCTCTTCGCTCTACTATAGGTTTAACAACCTCAGGAATAACATCTCCAGC
>CASEKZ010000036.1 GCA_949288625.1 uncultured bacterium
TTGTTAGCATTAACAAGTCCAACATCACTTGCAATTTTTCTTACCTCATCTTTAGAAATACCTTCTAAAGGAAATAATACCTTTGATAATTCTTCTTTTGTAAGTTCACATAAAAAGTACGTTTGATCCTTATTTAAATCACTACTTTTATATAAATGATTATTTATTACTTTTGCATAATGACCAGTTGCCATATAGTCTGCATTATACTTAATACTAGCATCAAATAAAAACTTAAACTTAACGTATCTATTACACATAATGCAAGGATTTGGTGTTATTCCCATTTTATAATCACTTATAAACTTATCTATTACCTTTTCTTTAAACTCTTTTTTATAATCTATCACATGATGCTCAATACCTAATTTTTCACATACTAATTTTGCGTCCTTTGAATCAAAATCATCAGTAAAAACAAATGTTATACCGATAACTTCGTATCCTTCGTTTTTTAAAAGAACGGCTGCAACTGCAGAATCAACCCCACCACTTATTCCAACAACTACTTTTTTATTCATAATTAACACTTCCAATTCATTAACTTATTATAACATAAGTATATATTCTAGAACAAAAATTATTTTTTAAACTTTGAAGACTAAAAAAATGCTTATTTTATATATCTAAATTATTTCTAATAACATATTTTTTAGATTTTTTTAATCATTTCACTAAATCACTAAACATTTTATATTTTCTTTTCACTTATAATTATAATATTATATATTTTTTTATTAAAACAATTAAAAAGTTCTAGTTTTTAGAACTTTTTAATTTAATATTACTCCAGTTATGTCATCATTTAAACCGTTAACGAAATTCTCTGCGTTAGCATTTGACCCAACTTCACCATAATGAACAGGAATAGCATACTTTGGTTTCATTTCGTTTACCGCACTTGCCGCCTCACTATCAGTCATGGTATAAGTTCCTCCAACAGGTACGAATATAACGTCGCAAGAAACGCTCTTAAACTCATCAGTTACATCACTATCCCCAACATCATAATACTTAACCCCATCTAAATCAATGACGTATCCTACCCAGTTATATGACTTTTTATGATATGCTTTATTTGTGTTATATGCTGAAATTACCTCAAAAGAAAAATCATCTATGGTGTGTTTTTCGTTTGGGTACACAACAAGCACATTATCACTAGATACTCCGAGTGCTTTAATCTTACTTTCTAAATCACTTGTTACAACAAACTTAGTATTATCATTCATTACTTTTTTAACATCATCTTCTGAGTAATGATCATAATGTGAATGCGTTACGAAAACATAATCAGCATCGTTTTTTGCTTCTTTTATTTTAAAAGGGTCGAAATAAATAATTTTTCCATGTTTTTCAAGTTTTATAGATGCGTGATAATTAATTGTTATTCCACTTATCATATAATACTTCTCCTTATTTTTTATTCATTATTATTTACTTTTTTATTATATCTTTCTTTGCACTTTTCAATTAATTTCAAAGCTTCTTCTTTACTATGATAACTAGATACTTTAACCTCAATTTTTTGAAGCGTTTTATAATTTTCAAAGAAGTTTTTTATTTCATCTAATATAAATGATGGTAAATCACTTAGTTCGTTTACTTCGTTATATCTTGGATCAACGTCTACAACCGATATTAACTTATAATCTTCATTTCCGTTATCAACCGCTTCTAAATAACCAACAATTCTAGCCGGAACAACACATCCTGGATAAGTAGGTTCTGTTCCAATCACTAAAATATCAAGCGGATCACCATCTAGTGCCAAAGTATTTTCTAAAAAACCATACTCAGCAGGATATGCCATTGCTGAATATAAAACCCGATCTAATTTTATTTTTTTTGTTTCATGATCTACCTCATATTTATTTCTTGATCTATATGGTATTTCTATTACTGCTTGTACTACGTCGTTTTTCATTTAATTATCCTCCTTTTTTAAACTTACTATAAATCCTATAATACTAAAAATTAAAATAATAAAATATAAATTATAGACAAAAGCTGTTATAACATTTATGATTAAAAAAATAATAAACAAAGCTTTATTATCATATAATTTACTTTTTCCTATATTAAAATTACTTAGTAAAAACGCATAAAAAACAAATAAAACACTTGTTAAAACACTTAATAAATGCATCATGTTAAAGTGATTTATACCCGCT
>CASEKZ010000037.1 GCA_949288625.1 uncultured bacterium
CTTATTTATCAAGAATAAAGATAATATTGATCTGGTAATTATGGATGTTATGATGCCAAGAATGGATGGTATTGAATGTACTAAAAAAATAAGGGAAATAAGTAATGTGCCAATAATTATGTTAACAGCAAAAAATCAAGATGAAGATGAAATAGAAGGTTTACAAATTGGAGCTAATGATTTTATTACTAAACCTTTTAATTTAGAGGTTTTACTTCTTAGGATTAAAAAGTTAGTTAATTTAGATAGTGATAATGACTTAGAGTTGGTTAAAGAACAAAGAAGTATAAGAAAAAACGGAAGATTAATTAGCCTTACCAAGAAAGAATATTTGATTTTAGAGTACTTTTTTGAAAACCCTAACGTTGTTTTAACAAGAGATCAAATCTTAAATAGGGTTTGGGGAATAGATTATTTTGGTGATGACCGCGTGGTTGATACTAATATAAAAAGGATAAGAAAGAAAATAGATGAAGACAAAAAATATATTAAAACATACTCAGGAACGGGCTACGTATTTATTAAATAATAGAAAAAGAATTTCAATAAGAAAAAAAATATTTATTTTTGTAGGACTTTTTATTCTTTTAAATATAATTATTAATTTGGTTGTTGTTAAAGTTTCAATTAATGATATTTATATCGGCTTTGAAAAACGAGAACTAAAAAAAGAGTACTCATTAATTAAAGATGCTTATAATAATGAAAAAAAACTTATAAACTTACTTTATAACGCTAATAACAATGGTATTAAAATAAAGATATTAGATAGTAGTTATAACGTTATATACACGATTTTTAACGATAAGATGAGTAGTATGTTTACTAACTTGGATTTAATGTTGTTAAGTAAATTGGGGCCTAATCAAAATAAGATAATAACTTTAAAAAACTATGAGAAAAGTGGATATGATCTTCATCTTGTTGGAAGAGTAGATAATAATTATGTAATACTTTCAACATCTATTGAGTCAATAAAAAAAGATGCGAAAACAACTACAATAATTTTAATAATCACATCAGTTTTTTCACTTGTTATACTAACTATAATATCTTATTTTATATCAAAGGTTTTTAGTAAAAAAATAAATGAAATAAAAGAAGTTACAGAGGATATATCTAATTTGAAGTTTGATAAAAAAATTGAGGTTAATACTAATGATGAATTAGGTGATTTATTTGATAACGTAAATAAAATGAGTAGTAAATTAGAAGAAAGCATAAACAAATTAGAAGATGCTAACGTTAAATTAAAAAACGATTTAATAGAAAAAGAAAAACAAGAAGAAGCAAGAAAAAAACTAATTGCAAACATATCGCATGAATTTAAAACTCCTTTAACAATCATTTCTGGATATTCTCAGCTTATGTTAGATGATGTTAAGAATCCCGAAAACAAAAAAAACATGGAATTAATTATAAGTGAATCAGAGCGTCTTAGCGAATTGGTACACGAGTTTTTAGAGTTATCTAGGTTAGAAAGTGGTAACATTAACTTAAAAAAAGTTGATGTTAACGTTAAAGAAATAATTGTAAGTGAACTAGATAAGTTAGCAATGAAGATAAAGAAAAAGAAAATAAAGGTGGAAACTAGTTTTATTGGTAATCAATTTGTATTAGCCGATAAAAAACAATTAGCTAAAGTAATAGAAAATATTTTAACAAATGCTATTAAATTCGTTAAGAATGATAACGTTATAAAGATAAAAACTTATAGTAAAAACAACTATTTTTACTATGAGGTCTATAATACTGGAGATAATATAAAAGATAACGACTTAGAAAATATTTTTAATTCATATTATAAAGATAAGAGTACGAGAAATAAGGAAGGTACTGGTCTTGGATTAACAATTGTAAAAGCAATAATTGATTTACATAATGGAATATGTACTGTTAAGAATGTTAAAGATGGAGTTAAATTTATTATTTCTATACCAAAAAAATAGCTATTTTTAAGCTCTTTTTTTTATTTTTACAAAATTTTACTCTTTTTTTTCCACAATTGTAAAAAATATTGACCGGGGGGGGGTATATGATATTATAAACATGTAAAAAATAGTAGTGGAGGTAACTTATGAACAAGAAAAAAGGAATAATAATAGGAGTAGTTTTATTTGTCTTGGCGG
>CASEKZ010000038.1 GCA_949288625.1 uncultured bacterium
TATTAATATGAAAAAAAGTTTGGCAATTTATACCAAACTTTTTATTATTTATACCTTTTTAAAATATCATCAGCTGCTATTAAACCAGTTGCACAAGCGGTTACGATGTTACCAGATTTACCAGCACCATCACCTATAAAATAAACGTCATAACTATTTAATTTCATGTTGTTATTAGTTGTTATTTCATTACTAAAAAACTTTATTTCAGGCCCATATAAAAGGGTTTCATCGTTATTAACACCGGGTATTATCTCATCTAATTTTTCTAATCCTTCTAAAATATTTATTATTATTCGGTGTGGTAAAACAAGGGCTAAATCACCTGCTACACAATCATTTAACGTTGGTGATATAAAACCTTTATTTATTCTAGAAATCGTAGATCTTCGTCCGTGTTTTAAATCTCTTAAGGTTTGAATAATAGGTTTTCCATCCCCTAAAACGTTTGCTATTTTAGCAATTGATTCCCCGTATTGTCTTGTGTTAGTAACCGGCTCAGTTAAGTTAACTTTAGATATAAAAGCAAAATTACTATTATTTGACTTTTTATCTTTTAGAGCATGCCCATTAACGCATATATATCCGTAATAATTTTCTTTTGCAACAAAACCACCGGGATTAGTACAAAACGTTCTTATTTCATCAGCATAAGTTGGGGTTTTAATAAAGATTGAAGGATCATATATTACCGAGCATATATCATCTAACAATTCTTTTCTAACCTCTACTCTAACACCTATTTCAATACTTTTAGAATCATATGGTATCTTGTAGTAATCAGCCAGATTTTGCACCCATTTAGCACCAGTTCTACCAGGTGCAATAACAACGTTTTTACTTTCTTTTTTATGGGTTTTACCTTTTCTTTTATAAGATACAACGTGCCTATCTTTAAGCGTGCTTTCTACGTCAAAAACATCCGCCTCCTCAGTTATCACAACTCCATTTTCGATAAGAAAATCAGTTATTTTCTTTATGTATAAAGGAAGTTTATCAGAACCCAAATGTTTTTGCTTTATAATCATAAGATTAGCTCCCGTTTTGGCAATCTTACTTTTTAAACGTAATGCCTCATCCATGTTAGTAGGATAAGTTTTAGAATCCATTTTAAAACCATTTAATATTTCTTCTACCTCATTTATTAATTCATATGCTTTATCTTTGGATACGTACTTAAATAAATCAGATTTACCAAGTTTAGGAGTAAAGTTAAGTTTTCCATCAGAAAAAGTTCCAGCACCACCATACCCAGATAAAATACTGCAAGGATTACAGTTTAAACATTTTGTGTTGTTTAAACTAAGAGGACATTTTCTTTTTTGTGCTAAAAGGCCACGATCAAGCATTAAAATCTTTAAGTTTTTGTTATTGGTTATAAGTTTATAAGCCGTAAATAACCCGGCTGGTCCACCGCCAATTATAATAACATCATACATTGTTTAAAAACTCCTAACATAATTAATAATACAATATAATTATATCATAAAAAGAATAATGATATGACACCATTATCCTTAACATTATTTTAAAAATCCCTTAATAATTTCTTCTTCAGCCTGTTTTTCGCTTAAACCAAGACTCATTAACTTCATTAGTTGTTCTCCTTGTATTTTACCTATGTATGCTTCATGAATAAGGTTTGCGTTTTTGTTTTTCGCGTATATTTCTGGTACTGCTTTTACCTTTGCATCATCTTTTATTATAGCATCACAAGAGATGTGTGCATAACAATTTTTATTACCAATTACGTTTGATTTAAACTCTTGGTACGACTTATCCGTTGCAACCGAGCGAGAAGTAACCTCACATGATGCACCATCACCTTTTAAATCAACCATAAATGAAGTTTTAGCGAATTGATCATCACTCGTTAATATTTTTTCTTTAATAACAAGGGTTGCACCTTCTTCTAAGTTTGCCTTAGTAATTCTTTTTGTTGATGTTACTCCTTTTATTTGAACGGAGTCCATCGTCATACTAGCGTTTTTTTCTAAGTTTATTTCCGTATACGGATTAAGCACTTTTTTACCAGAACCTGCGCCTTCGGCATAATGCTTTTCCGTATACTTAACCTTAGCATTTTCTTCTATGAAAAACCGGTGAATGCCGTCGTGCTCGCTATCCTTATGCTTATCATTATGAATACCACAGCCTGCAAGTATTACAACGTTTGAGTTTTTACCGATGTAAAAATCATTATAAACAACGTCCTTAAGACCACTTTCGGTTATGATAACAGGAATATGCACGATACCTAAAAGCGTGTTTTCTTTTACGTAAACATCAATTCCCTTACCATCTTCCTTTGTTTTAATATCTATGTAATCATTTATTTTTCTAGTTACCATCTTACCGTTTTTTCTTACGTTTACCGCTTCGTTTTCTTTAAAAATACTTGTATCCACTTCATCTAAAAGAGCTTTATCCTTATCGTTCATAGCATCTACCTCCTTTAGAACATTTTTTATTAAATAACTCGCTTAACATTTTATCTTTAGAACCGGTATCTTTTATTTTCCCATTTACAATTAATATTATTTGGTCAGCGATGTTTAAAATGCGTTCTTGATGTGAAATAACAATGGTTATTCCACTATAAGATGCCTCTATTTCTTTAAACACCTCGTTTAAATTCTCAAAGCTCCATAAATCTATTCCCGCTTCAGGCTCATCAAAAATAGCTACTTTAGGATTCATGGCAATAACACTTGCGATTTCTATTCTTTTTAACTCACCACCGGATAATGATGCGTCAACTTCTCTATCAATGTAATCCATTGCACATAATCCAACTTTAGATAAAATAGCGCACGCATCACTTTTAGTTAACTTCTTTTTGGTTGCTATTTTAAGAATATCATAAACGGTTATTCCCTTAAATTTAACAGGCTGCTGAAAAGCAAAACTAATGCCCATTTTAGCGCGCTCATCAACACTTTTTTTCGTTATGTCTTCTCCATTAAAAATAACGCATCCAGAATCTGGTTTAACAAGCCCCATTATTATTTTAGCAAGCGTTGATTTACCAGATCCGTTAGGACCTGTTATTACGTAAAACTTAGTTTCATCAAGCTTTAAATTTATATTATCAAGAATAATTTTATTATCCCTTTTAAAACATACGTTTTTTAATTCTAGCATAATAACTCCTTTCATAAGGTTTAATATCAGTTAATAGTATACCACAAAATATTTAAAAAAAAGAATAATGAAATAAATTCACTATTCTTTTTTATGTCATCTTACTTTTCATTTTTGACAAGGCCTTTTTTTCCATTCTTGATACATAAACCTGATTTACACCCATATCTTTTGCTACTTCACTTTGAGTAAAATCATTATAGTATCTTTTTATCAGTAAGTCTTTTTCTTCATCACTTAGATAATTAAAGGCTTCCTTTAAATCAATCATTTGTTCATTTGAAACATTCTGATTAAAAGCAG
The DNA here is from genome assembly GCA_949288625.1 of uncultured bacterium. GTDB lineage: Bacteria > Bacillota_I > Bacilli_A > RF39 > UBA660 > Aphodocola. The sequence continues at coordinate 3,448 of CASEKZ010000038.1, forward strand.
TTACATCAAGAAGCGTAATTTTTTTCTCATCATCATTTATTTGTTCATCTAAACTTTTAATTTTTTGACAGGCTTCTAAAGCACTTATTACTTTTTCCTCTTTTACTTCTAACATTAGGGCAATGTCATGAATACTTGGTTTATACCCACGTACACTAAAATGTTTATCAATGTATTCATTTATTTTTTTACCTAACCTTGCTAAATCTTTACTTACCTTTATGTTTTTATTTTCCCTTACGTAATTACTTACCCTTCCTACTATGTAAGGAAAGGCATAAGTAGAAAACTTTACTCCTTTAGTTTTATCAAAGTTTTTATACGCATCAATTAGCCCCATCTTACCTTCTTGATATAAATCTTCTTTATCAAAATAATTATTATATTTAGCACAAACACCATAAACTAAATTACTGTTTTGTCTAATTACTTCATCTAGCTTGCAAGAATATTCTATCACTATATCACAACCCTTTCAAAAACCTTTAGTTCGTTTTCTAAATTAACAAGTGATTTAAGTTCCTTTACTTCTCCGCCGAACAAGAAAAACTTACCCTCGGTTTTTTCAACCATTCTTTTTAGCCTTTTAATTTCTTTTACCCCATCATTTGATACACTATCTAAATTATCGACGTTTAAAACAACATACTTTATCCCAGCTTCTATAATCACCTCCTTAACTTCGACTTCAAACGTTTTAATTGTATTTTCATTAAGCGTTCCAAATAATCTTACGAAAAGTACTCCTTTTCTAAACTCCATTAATACCTTTAGCAACTTAATTCCTCCTAGTAATATCATTTAATCACTATTAGAAAATAAAAAAAAGAGATTCGACACAAGCTTACAAAAGAAAAAAAAAACACTTAATTTAAGCGATTTTTATTTTTTTATAAATGAATAATCATCTTGCTTTTGATTCTCTTTATCATCGTAAAAAGACCCAAATGTTTTATTTAAAACGTTATCTATGATTTTATTAAAATCATATAATAATATCTCTAAATATTTATTTCTTAAAATAAGTTCATCTTCATATTCTGTTAATCTTCGCCTTATTGTCTCATAAGCACAATCATACTTTTCTGCTATTTTTCTATATGACATACCTTGACTCTTTAGCTTATAGATTTCTTCCATAGGTAACGTTATTTGTTTTCTTCTTTTTTTAACTTTTGGAATTTCTAAATTGTTTTGTTCACAATATTCTGCTAATCTTTTTAATATTGTCACGTCAGAACAATTACATTTTTCTGCTAGTTCTTTATATAACATGCCTTGACTCTTTAACTTATAAATTTCTTCCATAGGTAAAGTTATTTGTTTTCTTCTTTTTTTAACTTTTGAAATCTCTAAATTATTTTACTCACAATATTCTGTTAATCTTTTTAATATTGTATAGCTGCTACAATTATATTTTTCTGCTAATTCTTTATATGACATGCCATGTCTTATCAAATCAAGCATTTTTCTAATCGGAGTATTTAGTCTATAACTAATATCTTC
>CASEKZ010000039.1 GCA_949288625.1 uncultured bacterium
AATGCATCATGTTAAAGTGATTTATACCCGCTAATATAAATATATTAGAAATACTTGTAACGAGCATCACCGCACCACCAAGCAGTGCAAAAATAGATGCTATTCTTAAAAACACGTTTTGTTTTTTTATACTTTTTTGATCAGTATAATCTTCTTGATATTGCATATTACCCACATTACTCTGATTATATTGATTAACAATTTCACTAGAATGTTGTGAAAAATAATCATTGTTAGAGTTTGTAGTTCCACATATTGAACATATGGTCTGTCCTTTTACCAATGATGCACCACATTTTATACAGTTCATATTATCTTTTCCTTCCTTTAACTACGTTAATTATACCACGAAAGAAAAAAGATTAGAAGACTAACCTTTTAAAACGTTTCATAATAAATTTCACTATCATTTTAATAACAAGCATTATCAGTACAATTCCAATCTACACTTGTTTTAGTTCTTCTTTGATCAATTTTTTCTTTGGTTGCACTACTTACCCTAACTTCAACGTCTACTTCATATAGTTTGCTATAATTATATATTTTTCTTTGCTTTAGATTGCCTACCACGATATCATACATATCCTTTAGAGAATACTTGTTATTTTCTTTTCTTACGTACTCTAAATCATCAGTTATATCAAAGTTTCTGTTTTCATAATCATAATACGTAACTATTGCCGTTATGTTATCACCTTCATTTTCATCTATTACGTAATGGCATCTAGTATGATACAAATTACCACACGTTAAATTAGTATCATCAGTATAGGTTTCTGTTTTTTCTTTAGTAATTTCTTTATATTCACTTGGAACACCATCAACAAAAGTTGTGTTTACCACTTCGTTAAATGAAAGACCTATTCCAACAGCAAACATTATAATCGTCGTTATAACACTAACTAGCAATGCCTTACCATTTAATTTCTTATTAAAGATAAATCTAATACATAAATCTATAAATATATAATTTAAAATTACATAGGTTAGACCACATAAGAATATACCAAAGTAAGGAAGACCATTAAATAAAAGTACAACACCAATTATAATACACCCAAAAGCTAAAACAAAACTAAATACAGCAGGTATTAAAACAAAGATTAAAAACACCTTAATAATGTTAATTATTATTTTTAAAAGGGTACCACTTGATTCTTTTTTTACCTTATAACTTTTTACTTCTTTTAGGCTTTTGTTTTTCTCTTCTTTAACACTATCTTTACTATTTTTAGTAGCCTTGGTTTCTTTTTCTTCCGCCTCTTCACCTTCTAAATATCTTTTTTTAACGAATCCTATTATCCCTACTACCGAAAGTACGAAGTATACTATTTCTATCATGTACTTCCAAATGAATGATAAACCATTATCAAATGGAAACATAAACCTATCAAAAAACCAACACCCAAGTTCTTCAATAAATAAAACCGGTAATCTTAAAATCGCAATGAATATTATTAGCGCTATAAACTCAAGTACGAATTTTATTATGTCCTGCTTTGATCTTTTAGATATATTTTTTACTAAATCCTTAAAAAATAATTCACAATCCTTTATAAAATCTTGAATGAAGTTTTTTTCTTTAACCTCAGTTTCATACTCTTCATTAATTTTATAAGCAGATAATATTTCTTTTACTAACTCATCAAAATTTCCGAAATCTTGAGTAGCTTCTTCTTCGGTTTTACCAGATGCAATTTTTTCGTTTATGTGTCCTTCATATTCTTCAATAATATCCTCTATTTCTTCATTGTTTAATATCTTAAGTCTTTTTCTTAATTTTTCTAAAAAATCTTTCTTACTCATAATGCTCACTCTCCTTTATAAATTTACTTACGTTTTCGTTAAAATTAGTCCATTCTTTTAATAGTTCGTCTTTTCTTTCCTTACCTAATACCGTTAAATGATAGTATTTCCTAGGAGGCCCCTCGGTTGATTCCTTTAAATAAGTTTCAAAATAATGTTCATTGGTCAATCTTTTTAATATTGGATATATGGTTCCTTCGTTTACGTTTACCACTTTAGATACTTCCTCAACTAGTTCATAACCATACTTATCTTCTTGCTGCACAATAAGTAAAACTAGTAATTCTAAAACACCCTTTTTAAACTGTGTATTTATAATAATCACCTCACACGCTAATAATAACACCAAGTACTATGTATTGTCAAGTACTAAATTATACAAAATAAAAATGGGATTATTTTTTCTACCCATTAATATTTTATTTCCTGTAAGTTAAAATTTTAACTATTTCTTTTCTTAATTCTTCAGATTTTTCTAAATCAGACGCGTTATCATCGACGAAATGATTATATATACACGCTGCACTAAACGCATTTCCTCCACCCGTTTTGCTTAAGGCGTGCATTATGTTTGATACATCAACCCGCCCTTTACTCCTTGCACATACTTTAAATTCTCCGCTTTTAAGCATGGCCGCAACGATTGTCGCATCACACCCATAATTCAAAGCATAATCTGCTGCTTGTGCTACTTCGTTTTCTAAACAAACATCTGAACAAACGGAAAGCATTATCCTTGTGTTTTCTGGATTCATCTTATCGATTAAAGCATGTACCCTTCTGTCGCTTTCGTAGTCTAGTGCAAAAAAATCATCAACCTCTATTTGGTTAGCTCCCCTATCGCATAGCCCGTTTGCGGCTTCATGAGTACTAGGAAAAACTCCTTTTGTAAATCTTTTTGTATCAAGGTGAATACCGGTTAATAAATAAGTGTAATAACATGGATCTGATGACTTAATTTTATACTGACTAAGTAGAAAATACATCATTTCACTACAACTAGAGGCATTTTGAGTTATAAATTTATAATTTGTTTTTACCGTGTGCGAATCCACGTCATGATGATCTACTATTATAATGCTTTTAAATAATTTATACTTTCCTTCTAAAGAAGTCCTAAAATCTTTATTTACGTCAACCATAATAAGCAAATCATTATTTGTTTTATTGTCCTCATAATCTTTTAGTGATATTACAATAAACTTTTCTTTTATTTTTTCTATCATGACTTTTTCTTTTTCAGGTAAATCATTTACATCATCAATTATTATGTAGGAAGCTTTTTTATGTCTTTTACATACCAAAGACATTGCACCAAGTGATGCAATGGCATCATAATCTGGGTTTTTATGTGCAATTAAAAAAACTTGATTACACTCTTTTATTTTACTTGATAAAACATCTTTAAATTCGTTTAGTTCTTGCTTTAATATACTAGATTGTTTTTCATTTTTCATAATTTTATCTCCAGTAAGAATATGATACTCATTTTGATGGTTTTGTCAACATAAAAAAGAAAAAGTGCCTTTTTTCGTCATTTAATCGTTAGGGTTTATTAAACTTAAAGCAACTTTTTCTTTGTCTTTAAACACTTCTTCTACGTAGCAATCAACGATATCACCAACACTTAAAACATCTGATGGGTGATTTATGTAATCTTTTGTTATCTTAGAGATGTGAATTAGGCCATCATTATGAAGACCGATATCAACAAACGCCCCAAAATCAACAACGTTTCTTACCGTTCCTTGAAGTTTCATGCCTACTTTTAAATCATCAATTGATAAAACGTCACTTTTTAAAATTGGCTGTGGCATTTCGTCTCTTGGGTCTTTGTTTGGTTTTTTTAAGGATAAAATAACATCATCCAAAGTGTATTGATCGGTGTTTAGCTCATCTTTTAATTTTTCTTTATCTACGCTGTTTAGTTTTTTAATTAGTTCATCTTTGCCAACGTCGTTTAAAGTGAATTTTAAAAGTTTTAAAAGTTTTAAAGCAACGTCATAGCTTTCTGGATGGATGGCTGTTTGATCTAGCACGTTACTGCCTTCAGTGATTCTTAAAAATCCAATTGCTTGTTCGTATGACTTATCACTTAATAATTTGGCTTTCTTAATTTCTTGCCTTGACGTTATCTTACCATGTTTATTTCGGTAATCAATTATTTTTTCAATGTTATTTTTTTTAAGCCCTGATACGTATTTTAATAATGCTGGTGATGCCGTGTTTACGTTTACCCCAACACTATTAACAGCTTTAGAAACAACAAAATCCAAACTTTCAGATAGTTTTTTACCTTGTACATCGTGCTGATAAAGACCAACACCTATTCCTTCTGGTGGTACTTTAACAAGCTCCGATAAAGGATCTTGAAGTCTTCTTCCAATTGATACCGCACTTCTTTTTTCAACAGCTAAATCGGGAAATTCTTCTACTCCTATTTTACTTGCACTATAAATTGATGCTCCTGCTTCTGATACAATTACGTACTTACATGGTACTTTGTATTCCTTTATTAAATCGGCACAAAATTTTTCTGATTCACGAGATGCCGTACCATTTCCGATGGTAATTATATCAACATTATACTTTTTTATTAATGCTAAAACTTCTAATTTACATTTATTTAGCTTATCTTCAGTTATATTATTTAAAAATGGTTTTATAATGGTGGAATCTAAGTATTTACCAGTTTTATCAATCACTGCTAGCTTGCAACCATTAACGTATCCAGGGTCAAAAGCAAGCACAACTTTTTCCTTCATCGGCGGAGTAAGTAAAAGAGCTTCTAAATTTTTACTAAAATTATCAATCGCTGATTCCATAGCCTTTTGGGTTAATTCACTTCTTATTTCTCTTTCAACTGAAGGATAAATGAGTCTTTTATAACTGTCTTCTATACTTTCTTTTATGTAAGAAGCACAAAAACTATCGTTGTTTTTTATGTTTTTGCGTTCTAAATATTCTATTATTTTGGTATTATTAACGTTTATTTTAACGGAAATAACTTCTTCTTTTTCAGCTCGGTTTATAGCGAGTATTCTATGCGGCTTTATTTTTGATACCGTCTCGTTATAATCATAGTACATTTCATAAGTTTTAGCATCATCTTTTGCGTTTTTCTTTATCTTTGTTTCTAATGTGCCATACTTATACATGTTATTTCTAACGTATTTTCTAAAAGATGCGTTATCGCTAATCCACTCTGCTATTATGTATTTTGCACCTTCTACTGCTTTATCGGTGTTTGTTATAACATCATTTATAAACTTACTTGCCATAGAATTTATATTACCTTTTAAAGGGCACGACATTATCATTTTAGCTAGTGGCTCAAGACCGTTTTTAATAGCTTCTGTTGCTTTAGTTTTTTTCTTTTCTTTATATGGTCTATAAAGATCTTCTACTTCAACCAGTTTGCTTGCGTTCATAATTTCTTTTTTTAACTCATCAGTTAATAGACCTTTTTCATCAATTAATCTTATAACGTCTTCTTTTCTTTTAAGTAGGTTAACTTGATATAAATAAGCATCCTCAATTACTTTTATCTGTTCTTCAGTAAGGCCTTGCGTTTTATCCTTTCTATACCTCGCGATAAAAGGAATGGTATTTCCCTCTTCTAACATTTCCAAAGTTACTTTAACCTGGTTATCAGTTATGTTTAATTCTTTTGATATTTCATTTATTATGCTTTCATTCATTAATATTTACCTCCATATGATGTACCTTATAATTATAACAAATAAATAAAAAAAGGACACTAACCATTTATAGTTAGTGTAAAATTATATATTTCTAGGTTTAAAGTTGGAAGGAACGTTGATTAACGCCTTGTTTTTTTCAATCATATCTACAAAATCGGAATCACTATAATTTGGATTTTTTTCATTTTCTTCAATAGCAAGTGATTGTATATAAGATACTAAAAGATTTTTACCATCAACATAGGTACTACCACAATCTAAACCGGTTAAATCAATTATATGAGTTTTTTCAATTTCCGTTGCCTTGAAAGTAAGATTAGAAAGCCATTGCCCACATCCTAAACAGTAATAATACGCGATTTTACATTTTCTATTAAAATATGAATCATAAAGTTTTATAACAATATTATGAGGGCATGGTTCTTTATTATATTCTTCTTCAATAATGTCTTTTTGATGCCTAGCCATTTCTTCAACGGCTTTTAAATCTTTTTCTCTTTTATCTACTCTTTGGATATGCTTAACTACGTCCATATTAACTCCTTTATTTTTATGTATATTTTTAGTTTTATCTAATTCAAATATATTATTTTTTCTTTTTCACTGAATCAGTATTTATTTCTCCATCAAGATACTGTTGTGCTTTTTCCCAAAAATCTCTTTTAGGAATATCAATAGAATCAATAAGCTTATTTATATCATGGGTAATTAAGCATACATCATCTTCCTGTTCATCGACTTGCCTTTCTTCATGTAACGGTTTATTTTGCTGTTTATAAGCTAGCTTCCCTTGTGTCTGCGTTTTGCGAGACTTAGCATTTAATCATGCCGAACTAACATCATTAAATCTAAAATTTATTTTTCTTAACCATTCCACTTGTTTTTGTGAAAAAATAATCTGTGGCAAGCGATACAATCATTTGTAATATTAATTTAGAATTTAAAAATGGTATTCTTTCTTATCGAAATTGGATAATGAGTATAGTATAGTTTTGTTTTAAAGCTTCTTTCTTTTTATGAATATTTTTATAACAAAGTATAAAAATATTGCCATTATAACTATGTATACCCAAATTAGTATGGTATTAAAAACCCCAGATGTGTAATGATTTATTACCGATGGAATAGATCCTGGAATATAAGTTGATATAAAATTTCTAACTTCTTTAACTGGTATAAAACCATTTATTAAATTAAGAATTCTAAACAAAATATCAATCATTCCAAAGCCAAACATATAAGTTTGAAATCTTTTTGAATAAATTATTACGAATACTAGTAAAACAACTAATACAACTAAATCAATATATGCCATTAAAGCACCTCCAACAACTATAAAGATAATAGCATATTATTTGAAATTGTTCAATTAGTTATAAATAAAAAAACAAGCTTTATTTTAGCCTGCATGATTTCATAATGGTGGACCGTTAGGGACTCGAACCCTAGACCCACTGATTAAGAGTCAGTTGCTCTACCAACTGAGCTAACGGTCCACATAGTACTTAATAAGTATAACACATTTATAATATTTTGAAAATACTTATTTAAATGGTGGACGCTATAGGACTCGAACCTATGACCCCCTGCTTGTAAGGCAGGTGCTCTAACCAACTGAGCTAAGCATCCAAACGTAATAATATTTTACTACATTTACTTTTAAATAGCAACTATTTTCAAAAAAAAATAACCATTATGGTTATTCTCTTACACTTGGAATTCTTACTATCCATTTTGTATAACATTTTATATACTCTTGTTTTTGACCATTTACTATAACATCTTTTGACGATGTGAAATATGATGTTTCACTAGTTGAAATATCTTCTTGTTTGTCTAATGACGTGGTATATGCTATTATTGGATGTCCAGATAGCATTATTGATAACCTAGCTGAGCCTTCTTCCGTAAAAAAAGAATACCAACAAAATCCTAAAACTAATACCATAATTAAAATATTAATTATTTTCATGCCAGCTTTAATCACGAAAACAACCGCGGTAATAATAAGAATAAGAATAATCCATTTTGAAACATCTGCTAATACCATTAAAATCAACTCCTATAATAATAGTATACTAATAATAATACGTTTTTACAATTATATAACTTAATTTTTTATATTTTTTTAACAAAATGATTGGAAGATGTTAAAATTATCATTTTTATAATTCTTTATTTTTTATACATTATATTTAGGTCGTAGGTTTAGCAAAAAAAGACCTAATAAGGTCTTTCATTAACTAAAGTGGTGCGGGTAAAGGGACTTGAACCCCCACGGATTACTCCACTAGATCCTAAGTCTAGCGCGTCTGCCAATTTCGCCATACCCGCAACAAAATAAGTGGTGGACCCTGTAGGACTCGAACCTACGACCGCCCGGTTATGAGCCGGATGCTCTAACCAACTGAGCTAAGGGTCCAACTAACACTTGCTTTTATATATTATCATATTCTTTAAAGTTTATCAATATGATTATTTAAAAAAAATTAAAAAAATGACGAATTAATCGCCATTTTGTAACATATTTAATAAATCAATTTTAAATTTATCTTTATCAGCGTTGGCCTTTGATATCATAACACCTTTATATGCTTGAAGTTCTTGTCTATGACCTTCTGATAATAAACTTTCTGGAGTGATTGCTTCAAGAATTATGGTTTTACTGTTTTCACAAACGGAATAATGTAATATCACTTCACCATGAACCCTTACAAATAAATCGTCCGTCGGTAGTTTAAGTTCATAGTTTTTAGTGTTTTCTTTATTATTTACACTAACTAGCTTACCTAAAAAATTACCATCTTTCATCTGTGGATAAAATTCAAAAATCAGCTTTTTATACGCAAGCATATTATATTTTTTTAGTGAGCGTTCTAATTTTCGAAACTCGTTTTCGTTTAAGTATTCAAAAATGTAATTTCCTTTCATATTTTAACCCCCTTTGTTATAACTGGGCTACTATGTACATTATATATTACCCAATTGGTACGGATATTATATCACAAGCGACAATAATTGTCAAATTATTTACACGAAGTTGATTATTAATCCAATTTTTGACAGCGTGGACAATAATAAGTTCCGCGTCCTCCTATTTTTTCTTTTATAATAGTGTTTCCACATATATAACATTTTTCACCTTGCCTTTTATGAACCATTAAATGCTCTTCAAAAGTTCCTCTTTTTCCATCAATATTGGGATAAGTTCCTTTGTATTTTAAAGATTCTTCAAAAACTATTTTAGTGTTATCAATTATTGATTGTAATTTATCTTTACTAAGTTCATCGGCGGGTGTTTTTGGATTTATTTTTGATTTGAACAATATTTCATCAGCGTATATGTTGCCAATACCTGTTATGTAACTTTGATCTAGAAGTAACTTTTTTATATCGGTATGATGGGTTTTAAATTTTTCTTTTAAATACTTAGGTGTTAAATTAGGATCTGTATACTCTAATCCTAACTTTTTTTCGATAAAAAACTTATTTATATCTTTTTTGCTAATAACTTCCATCTTACCAAATAATCTTGGATCGTTATAATGTAACGAAATATCATCAAAGTAAAAGATAACGTAATCATGTTTATCTTTTTTTGCGTCCTGGGCAAGTGCGTAGAACCTGCCTTCCATTCTAAAATGAATTATTACATAGTCTTTTTCAAGTTCAAAAAGCAACCACTTTCCTCTTCTTTTTATTTCTTTTATTATTTGGTTTTCAACCTTGTTAATAAATTCAGATTTCTTGTTATATACTATTTTATCCAAAAAAACATCAACTTTATTAATTTTTTTGTTTTTTATTATTTTACTTAAATCTCTTCTTGTTGTTTCAACCTCAGCTAATTCTGGCATATTATCCCCCCTAAATTATTACTATTTTGCTTCGTACCAATTTTCACCGGTTTCGATGTCTACTTTTAAAGGAACGTCCAATTTGTAAGCGTTATCCATACATCTAGCAACTATTTCTTTAACGATATTTTCTTCTTCTTTTGGAACGTTAAAAATAAGTTCGTCATGCACTTGCAACAGCATTTTACTATTTAGTTTTTTTTCTTTGAATTCTTTATGTATATCAATCATTGCTTTTTTTAATATATCTGCACTAGATCCTTGAATTGGCGTGTTTAAAGCAATTCTTTCTCCTTGTTGTCTTATCATGTAATTAGTGTTACTAAGTTCATCGATTCTTCGTTTTCGATTCATTATTGTGGTAACATAACCTTTTTCATAAGCGTCTTTTATAACTGAATCCATATAAAGTTTGGTACCACTATGTGTTTCAAAATACTTGTTTATAAATTCTTTAGCTTGTCTAACTGAAATTCCTAAGTCTTCTGATAATCCAAAACTACTTATTCCATAGAGAATACCAAAGTTTACTGCTTTAGCTTGTCTTCTCATAAGTGGAGTAACTTCATTTTCTTTAACACCAAAAATATCCATAGCGGTACGAGTATGAATATCCATATCTTTTTTAAAGGCTTCTATCCAATTAGGAACCTTTGAAAAATGTGCAAATACTCTAAGTTCTATTTGAGAATAATCACTTGATAAAAGAACTGAGTTTTCTTCGGGTACAAAAGCTTTTCTTATTAATTTGCCATACGTTGTTCTAATTGGTATGTTTTGTAAATTAGGCTCAATTGATGATAATCTTCCCGTTCTAGTTAAAGTCTGCGTATATATCGTATGTATTTTTCCATCTTTTAAAATGTTATTTTCTAAACCTATGACATATGTACTTTGAAGTTTGCTAAGCATTCTATGTTCTAATATAAGTGGTATTACAGGATGTCTGTCTTTATACTTTTCTAATATGGATTTGTCGGTTGAATAACCACTTTTTGTTTTTTTACCAGTTCCTATTTTTAATTTTTCGAATAGTATTTCCCCTAATTGTTTTGGAGAAGATATGTTAAAGCGTTCGCCGACTAAATCATATATATTGTTTGATATTTCTTCTATTTTTTCGTTTAATTCAGCATTCATTTCGTTTAACACCATTTTATCAATTCTTATTCCTGTGTATTCCATGTCTCCTAAAACTATTGATAAAGGCATTTCAATCTCATTAAATAGATAAATACAATCTTCTTTTTGCATTTCACTTTTTAATTTTTCTTTCGTTTCATATATAAATTTAGATTTTTGTGTGACAAGTTTTTTTATGGTTTCTTCATCAATTACTTTTGCTTTGCTTATTACTTCATAAAATGGAAGATCATAACCAAATTGGTTAGCTAAATAAGCAATATCATCTTTTACGTTATAATTTAAAAGATAAGCCGCGATGCTAGAATCAAAGGTTATGTTTTTTATGAATAATCCCATTTTTCTCATAATCACGTAATGCTTTTTTAAATCATACGTATATTTTTCTTTATCATTAATGTAAGATAGCACTTCTTTAACCATGTCTTTTTTTACGTAATAGGCTTTTTTTCCGTCGTAAAGACCCATTGCTAATACGTTTGCAACATGATAATTAGTTTTATCTATTTCTATGTAAAATGATGCTGGAAAAGATAAATTATAAACGTCTTCAATTGTCGAAACCTCATTTATAATTATTTCGTTTTTTTGTTTTTTGACTTTCATGTTTTTTAAAAATGAATAAAATTCTAAATTTTCATATGTTTTTTTTAACTCTTCTAAATTACCGTCGGCTATCATGGTGTCTTTAATTTCAAAATTAAGCGGAACATCTTTATATATGGTGGCTAAATCTTTACTTTCAAACGCCTTGTCTTTTTCATTTATAAGTTTGGTTGCAACTGAACCTTTAATGTATGCTATGTTATCATAAATACCTTCTAATGAACCATATTCTTGCAAAAGTTTAAGTGCGGTTTTTTCACCTATTCCTTTTACTCCTGGAATGTTATCTGATGAGTCTCCTTGTAATGCTTTTATATCTATCATTTTTTCTGGAGTAAGTCCATACGTTTCAAAAAATGTTTCATTATTCATCATTACATAATCTTTACTTTTTAGTAACTTCATAATAACTTTATTTGATATTAGCTGTAATAAGTCTTTATCACTACTAACAATTAATCCTTGGTATTCATCTGTTTCATCAATTTTTTTTGATAACGTCCCTATTATGTCATCGGCTTCATAGTTGTCTATTTCATACCATTTTATTCCTATGTGGGTAAGAATTTTTTTTGCAACCGGAAACTGTTCTTTTAGTTCCGTTGGCATTTCAATTCTTCCAGCTTTATAGTCTTTATATTTTTCATGTCTAAACGTTTTACCTTTATCAAAGGCAACAACCATGTAATCGGGTGCCTCGTCGTTTATGATTTTATTTATCATGTTAACAAAACCATATAAAGCGTTCGTTGGAAATCCTTTTGAATTCTTCATGAAATTTCCTTGATAAGCTGTTGCGTAATAACTTCTAAAAAGTAAGTTATTTCCGTCAACTAATACTACTTTCTTCATTTCTATCACCATACTTATTATAACACCTTTTAATTGTTATCCCACGGAATAATCGTTAATAAAGGCCATTTTTTCTTCCATTTTAAACATTTTTTATCGTAATCTTCTTTTGTAAAGTTTTCTTTAACTGGTCTTATTACCATTTTAAATAAATCATTTAAACCATATGGTGCAAAAACTTTAAACTTTCCTTTAGAAATTTTTACGCCAATACAAGTTATCGTTGAGCCCCACCTACTTATAGCAACTTCTACTGAATCGTTTTTTCTTACGCTACGTTTATATTTGTTTTTGTACCACAAATGAACCCGTGCTTGATTTTTAATGTCCAGCTTTATGTTAATGTCTTTCAAAAGAAATGATAGCCTTTTTATTATCTTATCTTCTTTTTCATAACTTAGGTCGGAATCAAAATAAACTATGTCAACGTCATCAATTGCGTTATCTAATTCAAAACCATGATAGTAATTAAACACCGTCTGATTTATGGCACCGGCTGCTACATAATAATCATAATCAAAGTTTTTATCTAGTATTTCTAATATTTTTCTTAGCTTATCGCTTTTCATAATAATCATTTTTAAAATTTTTATTTGACTATTTAAGTCTTTGTTTTTTCCATATGTTTTCATACGTAATCTCCTGGTTTATCACGTTATTAAAAAAGAGTTTATAAACTCTTTTTCGTTATTGATTATTTTGGTTATGGTTTACCCATAATGACGTTCGTTTATTTGAAGTATCAGCAGTCACATTTGCCTGCGTAGGATTCTCATTATTACCATAATTTACGTTTTGATTTAAATTATTTAAATTTTGGGCTATATCATCGGTTGTTGGTATAATTGGCTGTTGTTGTGTATTAATGGAAGAAATACTTGGCTGATTGGTACTTTCTTTAGGTACATCAAAGATTGGTGCTTCATACCCACTAGCATTTATTTTTTCATTTTGACTTTGAACAACGTTTTGTTGACTTGACTCTTCGATTGATAAATCTAAATTTTCAACATCATTATTAACAAAGCCGGTGTTTACGTTTTGAAAATTATCTGATTGATTCATGATTTTAGTTTCATTAAAATTTTGATTTTCTAAGACTGGTTGTGATGGTTCTTGATGGTTATTATTAATTAGGTTTACGTTTTGATCTAATGCTTGAACATTATTATTAGCAACGTTGTTATTGATGAACGGATTAGTATTATTCATGGCGTTAATTTCATGGATGTTATTAACAATGTTTGCACCATAACCATCATTTTGACCTGTAAAGTTATTAGCTTGATTTTCAACCGAAGAAGAAAAATCATTAGCACCTTGCATAACGCTTTGTGACTGATTAAACGCATTGTTACTCATTGTTTGATAATTACTTTGTGGCACTGTAAAATTATCATTAACGTTTGGAGTTTGATAATTTTGTCCTATGTTTATTTGTGTTTTTTCTAAAGCATCATTACTAGTGGTGCTTGTAACATAAGCATTATTTACGTTTTGATTTAAAGTAGCGTTCAAAGCTGATTGCGAGCTGTCTGTCGTAGTTTCGCTAATCTTTTCATCAGTATTAACAGATGGTTCGTTTTTTGAAAACGCAAGGATTGCAAAAAACACGAATGGTAAAAACATCATACCTATTGTAAAACCGGTTGTTTTACCGAATTTTTTAGCAATTCCATCATATAACACGAACATTGCGTATATGTTTGCAACTGGTACTAAAAATAGTAATACGTGCCACCATGCTTTACCAACTATCTTACACATCACATAAATATTATAAAACGGAATTAACGCCGCCCAACCAGGTTTTCCTAATTTTGTAAATACTTTCCACATGCAAATTATCATAAATATTGATAATGCAAACGATATTATACAAAGTATGATCATCATAACAAACATATTACCAACTATTGCCTGTTGACTTGCAGCATTATAACCATAATAAGTATCAACGTAATAACTTGTATCCATAATATATTCCTCCTATTTTATTTAATTATATAACGTTTAAATGGCTTTATCAACTAAATAACGTATATTTTTAAATATTTTACAGAAAATATATTGAAAGGATGATTTTATGGAAAATGTAAGTATAAGAAAATACGTAACCGATAGTTTTAAAGGGGATAATGAAAGTGAGATAAAAGAATCAATTGATGGGGCGATAAATGAAGAACTTGAAGAAGCTTTACCCTCTCTTGGCGTTTTTATGGAAATAATATGGAAAAACGCATCAGATGAGTTAAAAAAAGAGCTATTAGATATTCTAAAAGCTCACTTAAATTAATTATCTCTTAAAGTTGCTGGTACCGTTTCAGTAACTTTTTTTATTATGTTATTAAATACGTCCATAACTTCTTCTTCGGTTAACGTTCTATCGCTTGCGTTAAAGGTAAGTTTATATGCTATTTGTTTTTCGTTTTCCTTTACTTTTTCACCGGTATAAACGTCAAATATATCTATGTTCGTAAGTAATCTTCCGCCGGCTTTTTTTATTACCTTTTCAACGTCACTTGAAGTTATTTCTTTAGATGTGATAAACGCAACGTCTTTAACTATTTCTGGATAAATAGGTGCCGCTTTAAACTTTAATGATTTAACGCTTTTATTTAGTTTGGTCATTGAAACTTCTGCTAAGTATATGTCATCTTTATTTATGCTTGGATGAATTTTACCTATTACACCTATTTGTTCTTTATCAAGGATAATCTTAGCACTTATACCAGGATGAAAGCTTTCATCTTCTAAAACTTCAAAATGGTATCTGTTTTTGAATCCTAAATAATCAAGCATGTTTTCTATAACGCCTTTTAAAAGATAGAAATCGGCTTTCATAGAATTATTTTGCCATGTATTAGTAACGTAATTACCCTTCATTAAAATGGCTATTTTACTATCTTCTTCATAATTTGCATCGTATGTTTTTGCAATTTCGTATATGTTTATATCATTTACGTGTCTTTTTTTGTTATATGAGTAAATGTTTAAAAGCGATGGTAAAATGCTCGTTCTAATAACCGCTTTATCAGCACTCATCGGATTAGGTAAAAACTTGTTTTCTTTATGATCATAGTTAAATTGCTCTGCCATTTCTTTTGATACTAATGTATAAGTTTTAACCTCGTTTAAACCAAGGGCTCTAAGTCTTTTAGAAATTGTTTTTCTAAGTGCAACGTCGCCTTTATATTCTCCTTTTTTAGTTTCAACCAAAGGAAGCGTGCTTTTTAAATTATGATAACCATATAGCATACCTATTTCTTCGGCGATGTCCGCTACCCTAGGCTCAATATCCCCTCTTCTAGTTGGAATTGTAATGGTAAATTCTTTATCTTTATATTCATATTTAAAGTCTAATTTTTCAAGTTCTAGTTTCATGTCGTCATCTGATATTTGAATGCCAAGTAATTTGTTTACTTCGCGGGCTTTAAACGTAACTTTTTTTTCGGTTTTATCTACATTATCATGAATAATGGTATCACTTAAAACTTTTCCACCGGCATATTTTTCCAAAAGGTGGCAAGCTCTTTTAATGGCCATATTGGTATACTCATAAGAAAAGCCTTTACCATACCTAATTGATGCTTCGCTTCTTAGGTTTAAACGTCCTGCGGTATTACGAATGCTGTACGGATTAAAAATAGCGCTTTCTATTAAAATGTTTTTGGTATCGCTTTCTACTTCGGTGTTTTCTCCTCCCATAACGCCCGCGATACAAACCGGTTTTTCACCGTCGGTTATAACGATATCACCACTTGTTAAAGTTCTTTTCTTTTTATCTAAAGTTGTTATTTCTTCACCATCTTTAGCCATTCTAACCAAAATGTTATCGCCTAGTCTATCTTTATCAAAAAAGTGAAGTGGCTGACCAAATTCAAGCATTACGTAATTAGAAATATCAACGACGTTATTAATTGGTCTCATACCTGCTGATATAAGCCTTTTTTTAATAAAGTCTGGTGAATCTCCTATTTTTACATCGCGAACCATTTTAGCTAGGTAATATGGACAATTATCCGTATCTACCATTAGTTTAAAATTATCTTTTATACTTTCTTTTTCCTCTTTAAATGAAAGGTTAGGCATTTTTACTTTTTTATTTAAAACCGATGCAACGATGTACGCAAAACCAATATGATAATAACAGTCATTGTTGCGGTGTTTATGAACGTCTAGTTCGTATACCGTATCTTCTAGTCCTAAATAATCAATCGGATCTTCTCCAACTAAAGCATCATCAGCTAATTCAGTAATACCTTTTTTGTATGTTTCTTCCGTTTTTTCTTCTAGGCCAAGTTCAAATAATGCACATATCATTCCGTTTGACTCTACGCCTCTTATCGTTCCTTTTTTTATCTCGTTATTACCAGGAAGTACGCATCCAGGCTTTGCAACGATTACCTTAAGGCCTTTTCTTACGTTAGATGCACCACACACTATTTGAACAACCTCATTTCCAATATCTACCATGCAAACGTTTAAATGGTCACTATCAGGATGTTTTTTAACTTCTTTTATTTGTCCAATTACTAAGTTATCTATTTTATTAGTTATTACTTTTTCAACGTTCATACCGTAATTAGTTATCTTAACGGCAAGTTCTTTTAAGTCTTCACTTTTTATATCAACGTAGTCTCCTACCCAGTTTAAACTTATCATCGTTACTCACCTTCCTTTCTATCAAAGTTTTTAAGTTCCCTTAAATCCGTGTTATAAAACGTTCTAATGTCGTTTATTCCGTATTTTAGCATTGCTAAGCGTTCTGCTCCAAAGCCAAAGGCAAAACCGCTCCAAACCTTTGGATCATAGCCGCAGTCTTCTAAAACCTTAGGATTTACCATACCAGCTCCTGATACGGTGATCCATCCCGTGTTTTTACAAATATTGCAGCCTTTACCATGGCAGTTAAAGCATGATATATCAGTTTCAACGGAAGGCTCCGTAAACGGATAATAACTTGGTCTAAAACGAGTTTTAATATCATCACCAAATAGTTTTTTTGCAATAACGTCAAACGTTCCTTTTAAGTCTGATAAACTAATGTCTTTATCAACTAACAAGCCTTCTATTTGCATAAACTGATGTGAGTGAGTTGCATCATCATCATCTCTTCTATAAGTCTTACCAGGACATATCATTCTAATTGGTTTTTCGCCCTTATTAGCAAGCATAACGCGCGCTTGAACGGGTGAGGTTTGGCTTCTTAACAGTAGCCTATCTCCTTCTACATAAAACGTATCTTGAGCGTCCCTTGCCGGATGATTTTTTGGAATGTTTAATAGTTCAAAGTTATAGTGATCTTCTTCTATTTCAGGACCATCAACAACATCATAACCCATGCTCATGCATACTTGTTCTATTTCTTCAATCATTCTTTCTAAGATGTTTGCAGAGCCTTGAGGAATCTTGGTTGCAGGAAGTGTTATATCTATTTTTTCACTAGCTAGTTCTTTATCTAGTGCTTCTTTTTCTAACGCTTCTTTCTTTTCTTCTAACGCGTTTGTAACATGGCATCTTACCTCGTTAACAAGCATTCCAAATTCTTTTTTTTGCGCGCTTGAAACTTCTTTCATCATTTTAGAAAGTTCGGTTACCATGCCTTGTTTACCTAGGTATTTTACCCTTATGTCGTTTAAGGTTTTCGCATCTGTTACTCCTAAAACATCTTTATCAAACTGCCGTTTTATTTCGTTTACTTTTTCTTTCATAATACTTTCCTCCTATTAAAAAAATCCATGAGACAAGGGCGAAAAAACTTCCGTGGTACCACCTTGTTTCATAGACTTACTATGCACTTAGACTTTTAACGCAAGCTAAACGTAATAACTTTAGGTTATTAAGCTCCAAAGCGAATTCATAAGATATTACACCATTAGCTTCCACCATACGCTAACTCTCTATCGGCTTTTTTCTTATTACTACTCTTCTTCACTGCCTTTA
>CASEKZ010000040.1 GCA_949288625.1 uncultured bacterium
GCCATGATTTTTTTGTTGCCTTCCTCATCCTCATTTATATAATCTGAAAGAAGTTTAACTAATTCTTGATATTCTTTCGTATCATTATCTCTTATATCTTTAAAATTATAATATAATATTTGCTTTATATTTTTTTCCTTAGCAGCATCATCTAGCACCGGAACTATTTCTTTACATAAAGTGCAAGTTGGAAAACCAAGATAAATAATACCTGTGCCTTCTTCGATGGTATCTATTACGTTGCCATAAGTTGCATACTCATATACGTTATTTTTAGATACCTCGTCATATTCATCTTTAAATCTAATACTATCAGTACTAACATCATCTTGCACTTTTGTTATTTCTATCTTATCACAGCCAATTACAACCAACAAAAAAGTTAGTAATACAGCCACTAACTTTTTCATGATTATTCACCTTTCATTTGAGCAGCTACTTCTTCAGCAAAATTATCTTGACGTTTTTCTATACCTTCACCAACTTCGTATCTTATAACGTCTATTATTTCACCACCATTATTTTTTACATACTTACCAACAGTAACTGAATTATCTTTAACAAATTCTTGTTCTTCTAAACATATTTCCTTATAGAACTTGTTAATTCTACCCATTACTATTTTTTCAGCAATATCGGCAGGTTTACCTTCTGAAATTGCTTGCTCAATTAAAATTTTCTTTTCGTGTTCAACTCTATCAGCTGGAACATCATCTTTTCTTACATATTCAGGACGCATTGCGGCAGCGTGCATACAAACATCTTTCGCAACATCTTGTGAAGCACCTTTGATTAAAGACAATACTGATATTTTACCACCCATATGGATATAAGTACCAAAATTTTCATCATCTTTTTTTTCTACCAAAGTAAATCTTCTAAAAGATATTTTTTCACCAATCGTTGCCGTCATATTAGTAACGTAATCATTTAAAGTACCTTGTGCACAAGGTAATGCAAGTGCTTCTTCGTTTGTTTTTACATCACTTTTTAAAATAGTGTTAGCAACATCATTTATAAAAGTTTGAAATTTTTCGTTTTTAGCAACGAAATCAGTTTCGCAATTAATTTCTAAAATAACCGCTTTATTACCATCAACAACGATTGTTGATAAACCTTCTGCCGCTATTCTTCCAGCTTTTTTTGCAGCCTTAGCAATACCTTTTTCCCTTAGCCACTCCGTTGCTTTTTTTATGTCGTTTCCGTTTTCTTCCAACGCTTTTTTACAATCCATCATTCCTGCGCCAGAAATATCTCTTAATTCTCTTATTAAACTAGCGTTCATTTTATTTACTCTCCTTTTTATGATTAAAGATGATTTTATAAATCATCTTATTTTTATTTACTTAAAGCTTTAACTAATTCATCTTTCCTAAGCTTTGAATATCCTTCAATCTTAGCTTCCTTAGCCATTGCTTTTAACTCAGCTACCGTTTTCTTTGATAAATCGGCATTTTTATCATCAGTTTCAGCTTTTGTCTCTTGCTTTTTTTCTTCCTTTTTAGGCTTTTCTTTTTCTTCTTTAGGATCTTCTTTAACTTCTTGTTTTACCTCTTGTTTTACTTCTTCAATTTTAGAAGTAGCTTTATTTTTAACTGGCTCTTTAGACTCTTGTGATGTTTCTTTAACAACACTCTTGTTTTTATCTTCTTCGGTAACGTAATCTTCAATTGGTTTACCTGTTGCTTCGCATATTGCGTTATTTAAAACTCCTAAAACTATTTTAACAGCACGAATCGCATCATCGTTTCCAGGAATTACATAATCAACTAAATCAGGATCACAATTAGTATCCACGATACCAAACACAGGAATTCCTCATTTTCTAGCTTCGTTAATTGCGTTTATTTCCTTTTTAGGATCAACGATAATCATCGCTTGTGGTAATTTTTTCATTTCTCTTAATCCGCAAAAATATGAATCTAACTTCTCATATTCTTTACGTATTTTAACTACTTCTTTTTTAGGAAGTTTATCAAACGTTCCATCTTTTTCCATTTTTTCTATTTGGTCTAAACGATTGATTCTTCTTCTTATTGTTTTAAAGTTAGTAAGTGTTCCACCTAACCAACGTTTTGCAACATAATAACTATCAGATCTTTTTGCTTCTTCTAAAGCTGACTCTTGAGCTTGCTTTTTAGTTCCTACAAAAATAACTTTTCCACCATTTGCGGCGATTTCTTTTAAAGCTTCGTATGCTTCTTCAATTTTTTTTACCGTTTTTTGTAAGTCTATGATATATATATCATCCCTTGCGGTAAAAATATACTCCTTCATCTTTGGATTCCATCTTTTTGTTTGATGTCCAAAATGTACACCTGCTTCTAGCAAGTAACTCATTGATACAACTGGCATTTCTTTTTTTTCCTCCTTTGTTTTTTCCTCCAAGTTTTTCATCTTTATAATCCATCCTCTTCGGACACTCGGCTTACAAATCCAAACTTGTGTGTATTTTTTTCTTTCCTTTAAGAAAAACCATGCATATTATAACACATACCTATTATATGTTACAAGGTATTTTTTTATTTTTTTACAAACCATTTTATTGTTTTTTTCTTTTTTATAGCATGAAATATAACCAAAACATTTATGACCTATTGGCATACCATCTTCTTCAATTAACTTTTCTTCATAAGGAACTCGGCATGTGCCATTTATGCAAGTTAAACAACTCTTATTTTAATCAACATAACTTTGATCTACCGTTTTAATTAAAAATGTCTTCGTATCAAAGCCACCATGTGTTTCTACAAGTATTTTTCTTGCATCTTCAATGTCATTAAACGAAATATTATTTACTTCAGCCTTTTTAACATTACCTCAAGCAAGTCCACTAACTCCTCTTTTATTTCATCGCGTGTTTTAGATGCTATAACCCCTTTTACTTCTTCTAAAAGCTTGTTATCTAATGCATTTTCAAAATCATTATCATTTAATGTTTCAGTTAAGGCATATTCATAATTCTTTTCTATTTTATCTCTTACTAGTTTGTTAAATATCTTCTCCGTTTTTAATCTCCTTTATTTTTTGAATTTCATTAATTAATGATTCAAATATCGCATCACGACTAAACTTAGGCTTATCATATTCTATCCATATATCACTTGCGCATTTTGATTTTTCTTCTATTTCATCTTTTCTATTTCCAAAAAACTCAAGATCTTTTTTAGCCTCTTCATATGAAAATGCACCTTCTAAATCATATAACTTAGCTTGAAAGTCGCACTCTATTTTATCTATTTTATAACAAAATAAAGCCTCTTTAGTTTTCCTTTCGTTAAATTCGTCTAGTAAAGTTTCTATTTCGTTTTTTTCAATTAAGTCTTTTACTACATTGTGAACGCACTTTTTTCCCATTATTAATTTTTCTTCAGGTGTAATATTTGCTCTTATGGTAAAATCTTTCATTAATATTTCTTCTAACTCATGTAAGGTAAGCATTTTTAATACTTTATACATGTCTAAATCGAGTTTATACTCACTATTTATTGCAATAGCAAGTATTAAACATCCATAAATATGTTCCGCAACAGACTCTATCCTTTCTTTTCTTATGTTAACTTCTATCCAGCCAGTTCTTATTTTTTCTTTTAATTTTACAGCTTGCATATAAAATGCTATAACGTTTTTATTCTTATTCATAACTTCTCCTACAAATTTATTGGATTAAAATCAAATTCAACCTTTATC
This sequence comes from uncultured bacterium, assembly GCA_949288625.1. Classification (GTDB taxonomy): domain Bacteria; phylum Bacillota_I; class Bacilli_A; order RF39; family UBA660; genus Aphodocola. The sequence continues at coordinate 3,691 of CASEKZ010000040.1, forward strand.
CTACCATTACCTTCATATATTTTTAATAAGTCGTTTAATGTTTTATATAATTTATCATCTTTTTTATACTTTAGTATAATCTGAAAATTATAACAGTTATTTATCTTTAAAATATTTGCCATTGAAGGACCTAATATGGTTGTAGTATTACTTAAATTACGTTTTAAAAAAACTCCTGTTTTTTTTGATTCATTCATCCCAAAATTAAAATCCCTTGATGATATTTTAATTAACGTTATAAAACAATATGGTGGATAATTAAGCTTTTTTCTAATAAACATTTCACGCTTAAAAAATACTCTGTAATCATGATTTTTAGCACAAATTATACTATAATGTTCAGGATTAAACGTTTGAATCACAGCTTCTCCTTCTTTATCTTTTCTTCCTGCACGACCTACCACTTGGTCAATTAAACTAAACGTTTTTTCACTACTTCTAAAATTGGGAATGTTAAGTTGTTGATCTGCGTTTATAACCCCAACTAAGGTAACGTTTGGAAAATTAAGTCCTTTTGCAATCATTTGCGTTCCAACCAAAACATCATAATTTTCGCTATTAAACTCATTTATTATTTTGTGATGCATTCCTTTTTTACTAGTTGTATCAGCATCCATTCTAAGAACTCTAACACCTTTAAAGGCCTTTAATACTTCTTCTTCTATTTTCTCGGTACCAATGCCCATTTGCCTTATAGCAGTTTCATGACAACAAGGACAAACTTCAATCTTGTTTTCAGCATAACCACAATAATGACATCTTAACATACCAGATGTTTTATGGTAAGTTAAAGTTATATCACAATTAGGACATTTAATGGTAAAACCACAATTTTGACAAGTAAGATAAGAAGAATAACCCCTTCTGTTTAAAAGAAGCATTACTTGTTCTTTTTTACCTAATCTTTCATTAATTTTTTCCATTAATATGCTAGAAAACAACTTATTACCCTTTTTTATTTCGGTTTTCATATCGACTATACTAACCTTAGGAAGTGGTTTTTTATTAACTCGCTTATTTAATTCCAAGTAATCATAATAGCCCTTTGTTGCCCTTGCAAAGCTTTCAATGGTTGGCGTTGCACTACCTAACACAACCGGACACTTATGTTTTTTTGATCTTTCAACGGCGATATCTAAAGTGTTATATCTAGGGTTGTTTTCCTGTTTATAGCTTTCTGAATGTTCCTCATCAATTATTATTATACCAATATTTTTGAGTGGTGCAAAAATAGCACTACGTGCTCCTATTACAACATTTACTTCACCCTTTATTATTCTTTGATATTCACTATTTCGTTCACCATCTGATAAAGAAGAATGAAGAATTGCAACTTTTTCTTCAAAAACAGCTTTAAACCTTGCCGTTATCTGCGGTGTTAAACTAATTTCAGGAACAAGAATAATGGCACTTTCCCCGTTTTTAATAACGTTTTTAACAACTTCTATATAAACTTCTGTTTTACCAGATCCCGTTACTCCGTAAAGTAAAATAACTTTTTCTTTACCAAATCTTTGCTCAATAAATTCACTTGCCATTTTCTGTTCTTTAGTTAAAACGACGTCTTTATGATCAAAACCAGCCTCTACTTCTTTATATTGTGCTTTTAAAAACTCGGTAACAAAACCGTTATCAATTAATTTTTTTAATGAAGATTTAGCAGTTATTTTACTTTTCAAAACCTCTTTATGTTCTTTTAGAAGATTTACTATTTCAAGTTGCTTTTCATTTATATTAGTAATTATAGCAGCATTATTTAACCTAACGTACGTAAGCTTTCTTAACCTATGATTACCTTTTATCTTTGCCTTTAAAGCCTTTGGAAGCATTGCTTGATAACAGGTAATTAATGGACATAAATATTTTTCACTCATATATTTACCAAGTTTTAATAATTCATCATTTAATACTTTTTCATCATCAATAACATCTATTATGTCTTTTATTTCATAATCATCTGAAAAAGGTGCATAATCAAGAACAAAGCCTTGAACCATTCTATTTGCAAACGGCACAAGTACCCTCTTACCAATTAATTCTTCTTTAATAGTATTTGGTACGTGATAAGTAAAAGTCATGTCATTACTTTTAAGTCTTGTTTCAACTAAAACCTTTACATACATGTTATCACCACCTATTTGTATTATAACATGTAAAAATTAAAATAGAACCTAAAGTTAGGTTCATATTAACTGCAATTATTTAGAAGGACAACCCAAATCAATTCTCAAATAGCGATAAAAAGCTGTAGAATCTAAACTATCAATATACGTATCATGGTTTATATCATACTTATTTACCGGACAATCATCACCTTCTAGCATGAAAAGACTACACGCTTCTAAAGTTGAATAAGATTCTTCTAAACTAGCACAAGCACTTTCTTTATCACTAGTTTGAACATAGTTTAACTTAAATGTAATTGTCGTACTTTCCTCTTCTTCCGTATTGTTATTAGAATCCCAGTATATCCTTATTGTTTCCGTTGTTTCATCTTCTGGTTCATAA
>CASEKZ010000041.1 GCA_949288625.1 uncultured bacterium
AAAGGTTATTTATACAATAGCTCCAAACGTTACTATCCCAAGCAGCAGCGTTAATAAAGGAGCATTATTAACAACGGTGGTTTGGGTTATATCAACTTATGGTTTTTCATTATATGTTACTAACTTTGCTAATTATACAAAATTTTATGGAAACCTTTCTAATTTAATTATTCTTATGATTTGGATATACTGGTTGTGCTATGTTTTTGTATTTGGTATGACAATTAATGAAAACCATCTTACTAACCAAAAAGATTTAACAAATTAACAAAGTCTTTGGTAAAAGACTTTTTTTTGTGATATAATTATATTACTCTGGTAGTAAATTAGGAGGCAAAAATGAAAATAAAAAACATGTTTATTAAAACTTATAATAAAGTAAAAAACAGAATAAAACAAATAAGTGTTTTACTATATATTAAAACTAATATATTATTTATAACATATGTTATCATAAATCTAATTAACTCATGGCTGCTTAGAATTGTAACAATGGGTAATCTTTTTAGTTTTAAAGCAATAATATCTGATTTGGCGTTTATTCTTATTATTGGATCTTTTGCTTATTTAGTAAAACCAAAGAAACAATTTAAGATTCTAATGCCACTTACAATACTTATGACTTTAATTTGTATAGTAAACGCGGTATATTATGAAAATTATATTTCTTTTGCGTCGTTTTCACTTTTGTCTACTGCATCTTTTTTAGGACAGATGGATGGGTCAATAGTTACTAATTTAATAAATTTAAAACACGTGGTGTTAATTTTTCCGTTAGTCATTTTACCTGTTGTACATATCATATTAAAGAAAAAGAAATATTATGAAAAGGTTACGAAAATAGAACGTGGTAAAAAAAGATTTCTTAACACAATTATTTTAGGTGTTTTAACGACTTTTTTAACAATAGCATTAATGGAATCATCTGATTATAGTAGGTTAAAAAAACAATGGAATAGAGAGTATTTGGTAGAAAGATTCGGAATATATGTATACCAGTTAAATGATGCAATAAAGAGTACCGAATCAAAGTTTACAAGCTTATTTGGTTATGACACTGCTGCTAAAACAGTAAGAGAATTCTATGAGGAAAAACAAAAAAACTATGTTGAACAAAAAAACGAGTATACAAACATTTTTGAAGGCAAAAACGTTATTGTTATCCATGCAGAAAGCATGATGACACAAAACATGACGTTATCATTTAATGGCTTGGAATTAACACCAAACTTAAACAAATTAGCAAGCGAAGGCTTATACTTTTCAAACTTTTATTCTCAAGTTAGTGTAGGTACGTCGAGTGACACGGAATTTACTTTTAATACATCTCTTTTACCGGCTTCAACTGGTACGGTATTTGTTAATTATTGGGATAGGACTTATGAAGCCATTCCTAATCTTTTAAAACAAAAGGGTTACTATACAGCGAGCATGCATGCTAATAATGGATCTTTTTGGAATCGTAACGTAATGCATGAAACTTTAGGATATGATAAGTTTTATTCTAAAGAAACATATGATAATTCCAACGAAGATGAAATAATTGGCATGGGGTTATCGGATAAGGAGTTTTTTAAACAATCAGTAGAAAAAATCAAGAAAATTAATGAGGAAAATGATAAATTCTACGTAACATTAATAACTTTAACAAATCATACTCCATGGGATGATGAAGATAAGTATGGCGATTATGCGGTTGACTATAAGTATACCGAAACTGATGAAGGTGCAAACGTTATAGAAAAATCGCTTCCTTACATGGAAGGTACGGAATTAGGAAGATATTTTAAATCAGTTCATTATGCTGATTCAGCAATTGGTGAGTTTATTAGTGAGTTAGATAATGCTGGTTTACTTGAAAACACCGTTGTTGTAATATATGGTGATCATGATGCAAAAATTAAGAAAAGTGAATATCGTTATTTTTATAACTATGACTTAGAAACTGGTGAAGAGTATGATAAGGATGACGAGAGGTATGTTGATGTAGATTATTATAATTATGAACTTAATAGAAAAGTACCATTTATTATATGGACTAAAAATAGTAAAGATAATAATGTGTTAAATAAACAAATAGATGAAGTAATGGGAATGTATGACGTAATGCCAACTCTTGCAAACATGCTTAACTTTGATTATAAATACGCGCTTGGTCATGATATTTTTAGTACAAGTGATAACATTGTGGTTTTTCCAAACGGAAATTGGTTAACTAATAAAATGTATTATAACGCACAAAAAGAAGAGTATTTACAACTTAAAGATACAATCGTGAATGAAGATGAAATTGAAAAAAATAAAGCTTATGCTAATAGAATACTTGAAGTTTCGGATTCAATAGTTGTTTATGATTTAGAAGCAGAGGTGCCAAATGAAGAAGAAAAGTAAATTAAAGAAATTATTGATTATTTTCATTATTTTAATCATAGTTGCAATTATTGGTATTTTGGTTTATAGTTTTTTCTTTGATAATGAGCAAGAAGAAGTTAAAGTAATTAAATCAATACCAAATTATGGCTATAATTTAAGGGAAAATGAAACCAAGTTATATAAAAACGAATTTGAAAATTTAGATGATATATTATCTAAGGACGAGGTTGATTATGAAGCATATGCTAAATCAATTGCTAAATTATTTATTATAGATTTTTATACTCTTTCTAATAAACAATCTAAAAATGATATTGGAGGTACTGATTTTATAAAGGAAAGTATGAGAGATAACTTTATAGAAGAAGCAAGAAGTACTTTTTATAGATATTTAGAAGTTGAGTCCGATGATAGAAATCAAGATTTACCAGAGGTAAGCGAAATAACTTCAGTAGAACTTGAAAACACTACTTTTGTACTTAAGGATTTGGAAGCTAAGTCAACATCATCTAAAAGAAAAACAAATGAGGCAACTGGTACGACGGTTGATGCTTATAAAGTTACTATTTCATGGGATTATAAAGAAGACTTTGGCTATGAAAATGAAGCTAACATGATAATAATAAAAGAAGATAAAAAATTGTACATAGTTGAGATGGATTAAAAGGCTTGTTTTAAGTCTTTTTCTGATACTTAAATTCATGTTATAATATAAAAAACATATTAAGGAGTGTAGTGATGATAAAAAAAGAGCTTTTAGGTAATTTATTTATGTACCTTACAATTGTGGTGTTTTCACTAGTTACTTTAATTTTTTTAATACAAAATAATATAATGGTTTCAATATTAGCTTATCTTGTAGTAATATATATTTCTTTAAAAAATAATATAAAAAAGTTTCCTATAATTTTATTTTTCACTAGTCTTATTATAAGGTTAGCGATGATATTAATTTTTGATTTTGCCCCGGTTTCTGATTTTGAAACATTGCTTAATGCTTCAAAAGATTTTGCCAATGGAGATTTTTCATTTCAAAATGATTCTTATTTTACTACTTGGGGATATCAGACTGGTTTTGTAATATATGAAGGCATAGTACTAAAAATATTTAATAGTGTTTTTGCACTTAAAGTTTTTAACGCTATTTTTTCGTCGGTTTTATGTCTTTTAGTATATTTATTTGGTAAGAAAATATGTTCTGAGAAAAGTGCTAGAATGGCATCCCTTTTATACATGATATTTCCTTTTTCATTATACATGAATACTATTTTAGCTAACCATCACATCGCTGCCTTTTTAACTTACATAGGAATATTTTTCTTGCTTAAAGAAAATAAGAAAGCAAAAGATTACATATATGCGGCTATATTAATTTCTTTAGGAAACATAATGCGTCCGGAAGGGATAATAGTTGTGTTCTCACTTTTTGTTTTTGAAATTTTTAGGCTTAAAAGAAAAACATTATTAAAAACAGCTAGATACTTATTAATTTTTACCATAATTTATTTAACCATTGGATATTCTTCTTCTTTTATAATTCAAAAGACTGGTATTAATGACGAGGGATTAAGTAATAATAATCCAGAGTGGAAGTTTGTTTTGGGATTTAATCACGAATCATGTGGATATTATAGTGCTGATGATGAAAAATATTTAAATGATAAAGAAAAACAAATTGAAGTAATAAAAGAAAGAATAACCGTAAATCCAGTAAAAATGGCTAAGTTAATGGCTTGTAAGATTGATCACTTCTGGTTACAATCTGATATATCGTCCAAGAACGAAATGTATAGTAATAAGACTTATGACGTTTTTGGTGTTCAAGTTAGGTTTACCGATATAGAAAAGATTGTTATAGGTTTTAATACTATTTTGTACATGATTACATTATTAATGTGTATAGTAGGTGTTTTCTTTAATAGAAAAAAAATCATTAATGATAAAGCATATTTCTTTGTTATTATGATGATAGTTACTTTCTTTGTTTACTTATTAATTGAAATACAGCCAAGATATGCATACTTTATTCATGTTTCGATATTTATATTATCAACTTACGGATATGAAATGGTTTTAAATAAAGTAAAATCTTTGATAGATAGAAAAAAGAAAATAAAGTTAGGATAGTGATATAGTGATAAAAAAAATTAATGTTTTTTTAGATAAAAATAGCGTTATTATATTTAACATATTTTTACTTATTCAACCTTTTCTTGATGTTTGTGTATCTTTATTTAATCACCATGGCGCATCACCGATACTGATATTTATAATAAGGGTTTTATTCTTATTTTATACCATATATTATTTAGTTTTCATTAAAAACCGAAACATAAAGTATTTAATATTATTATTTTTATATTCGGTTATGTTTATTTTGGTAAATTATTTTTCTAAAGATAATGGTAATATTTTTTTTGAAGCAGAATCATTAGTTAAGGTAGTTTACTTTCCAATTGTGCTTTTATTCATTTTAGACGTTGTAAAAAGTAAAAAAGTAAACATTAAAAGCTTAATTATTACATCATGTTTATACTTATTTTTAATTATAGTCCCTGATATGTTAAACGTAGGTTTTGACAGCTATTTATATGATAAAGAAGGAATCATAGGTTTATTTTATTCAGCAAACGCGGTTGGAAACATAATTAGCATATTAATGCCAGTAGTAGTTTCATACTTGCTTAAAAATAAAAGAAAAATATACTTAGTTTTGTTTTTAATTATTTATTTTTATACGTTGTTAATGATGGGGACTAAAGCGCCATTACTAACCGCTTTAATATTAGTTTTATATTATTTTATTATGTTGATTATAAAACTAATTAAAAATAAAAAATATACTTATCTTGCCTTATTATTGCTTTTAGTATTTCTAATGCTAATTTTATCAATTAAGATTTTACCATTAACATCATTTTATAAAAACATGGTTATTCATGCTAAAAATATGGAAATTAAAAGCATAAGTGATTTATTATCATTAGAAAAGTTTGATGATTATATTTTTAGCGGTAGGTTATCGTTTTTGAGCAACTCTTTTAAAGTGTATAATAATTCATCTGTTTTTCAAAAATTATTTGGAATTGGTTACGTGGTAAATGGAAAACTATTAAAAACTTCTGAAATGGATTATTTTGTTGTTTTAATCCATCATGGGATAGTAGGTTTTATCATTCTTTATTATAAGTACTTTAAAATAATTTTCTTAACGTTTAAAAATTATTTTAAAGCATTAAAAAAGAACTTTAATAACTACGAAATAACATCGGTTATAATTGCTGTTATTACTTCAATTTTAAATGCTATGTTAGCCGGACACTGTCTTGATGTTCCTTCCGTCTGTGTTTTTGTCGCCACAATTATAGGGTATGCCTACGTAATGTTGGTAAGTAAAAAAGAAAGCTAGTTTAACTTAATAGTTATTTGCTTTCTTTTTTAAATTCGTTCCATAGATAGTTAAAATCATTTTCACAACTAGGGTATATTAACTTGTTGTTTATATTTTTTCTTGCTTCAACGTAAGAGTCAAAATCACCTATTTTTTTAGCGGGATTACCACCAACAACACAATTAGATAAAACGTCTTTAGTTACAACTGAACCTGCTGCTATTATAACGTTATGACCTATTTTTATTCCTGGCAATATCGTAACGTTACAACCAATAAAAACGTTATCACCAACTTCAATTGGAGCACAGTTATAATTAAACGTGACGTTATAATTCATGTTATTTAACACTTTATCAATTACGTCATGGGTAACGAAAGTAACGCCAGATGCAACGCAAACATTATTTCCAAAACTAATTAGCTTGGGTTCATCAGGTATAATTCTAGGTTGAAAAAAGAAGTTTTTTCCAACGTTTTTAAAAAAGTTCTTTTTAATTAACATTTTTGTTCTTTTATTTGCATCCGCGATTAAATACATTTTTAACTTTGTTATATATTTCATTTTATCCTCCGACGATAATATTATACCATGATGCTGAAAATAAAGATACTTATTATGATTGTTATGTTTACTGTTTAATATTTATATATTGGAGGTAAATCATAATGAAAGAATTTTTTAGTACTTATTTATTATCGTTTTTAGCTACCGTAATAACTGGTATTATAAGTTATATTGGAATGCAAATAA
>CASEKZ010000042.1 GCA_949288625.1 uncultured bacterium
CTTTTTGGAATTGGTTCAGACTTTGCTTTTTTCTGCTTAGTATACCAAAAGTTTTTATTATCACGGTATCCATAATCCACCGGAACACTTGGAAAGCCAGATGCTTTAACACCATTTAAAATGGCATCATATTGTTTTGGCTTTAGCAAGATGTTATCTATTTTTAATATGAAGTGTGCTCCATTCTTACTTGTTATCCCGTTAAAATCATGATATGGCCCGCTATATTCTTCCATTACTTTATCGTTTTGAGCATTATCTAAGGTATCAACCCAAGTGCATTCAAACACTTGAAACGCTTCTTTTATTACTTTAGGATACTTATTATTTTCATCTTCTTTCGCTCTTTTTCCGTCAACTAGGGTAAATAAACAATCCTTCATTTTTTCATCCGTCGTCTCTCCTGGATAACCTAGTCTTACGGCTTCTTTAAAATATTTTTTATCAGCGGTTATAAAGTTTATCGCACACTTTTTAGTTCTTAATATGTTCTTACACGTATTAGAAGAATTACGGCAACAAAGTACCATTGCGTAATAATCTTTACCTGCTATGTAATATGGAAATATTAAAGAATATGCACCAAGATTTGTTTGTCCTTTTTCATCAAGTGTTGCAATTAAAGTCGTTGGCATTGGAAAAAAGCTTGATGTTTGATAAAAATTATCAACCATTCTTATGTTTTTAAACCCGTTTATTAATTCATCATTCATTTATATCACCTATCCTCATATAATAAGTATAACACTTTTTTATTAGGTTTTAGTCGTTTTTATGATTCTTTTTCCACTGTTTTATAGCATCTAATCTATTTTTAAAACGTTCCTCATTACCTTGGCTAGTTGGATTATAATATGTTTTACCAATTAAAGAAGGCGGCATACACTCCATGGTAGTTAACTTATCTTTACAATCATGAGCGTACTGATAACCTTTTCCATAGTTAAGGTCTTTCATTAACTTGGTAGGCGCGTTTCTAATAACTAAAGGAACGGGCTCTAAAAGCATTTTTTTAGCATCAAATGACGCACTTAAATATGCGTTATAACAAGCGTTAGACTTTGGTGCTAGTGACATATAAATCACTGCCTCAGTAAGGTGTACACTACATTCTGGCATACCAATAAAATGACACGCATGATATACGTTTATCGCGACGTTTAAAGCGTTAGTATCCGCAAGGCCTATGTCTTCTGATGCAAACCTAGTTATTCTTCTTGCAATGTAAATGGGATCTTCTCCTGCTTCTAACATTCGAGAAAGCCAGTACACCGCCGCATCCGGATCACTATTTCTCATCGATTTATGTAAAGCTGATATAATGTTATAATGCTCTTCACCATTTTTATCATATAAAAGAGTTTTCTTACCCAAACAGTCCTCAATCGTGTTTTTAGTTACCATTATTGTGCCATCTTCTTTTATATCGGCATTAGTAACAACCATATCCAAAGTAGTAAGAGCACATCTTGCATCACCATTTGAAAAACTAGCTATTACCTTTAAATCATCTTCTTTTATTTCAACTTTATCTTTGCCAAAACCTCTTTCATTAGTAATCGCGTTTTTTAATAAAGATAATATATCTCTATTAGATAACTCTTTTAAAACAAACACTCTGCACCTTGATAAAAGTGCGTTATTAATCTCAAAAGAAGGATTTTCGGTTGTTGCACCTATTAAAATAATTGATCCTTTTTCAACGTATGGTAAAAAAGCATCCTGCTGAGCTTTATTAAACCGGTGTATTTCATCTACAAATAAGATTGTTTTAACACCTAAACTCTTATTTTTTTCTGCGTCTTCCATAACCTTTTTTATCTCTTTTATACCAGAGGTTACCGCGGAAAAATTAATAAACTCTGATTTAGTTTCCCTTGCAATTATCATCGCAAGCGTTGTTTTACCTACTCCCGGAGGCCCCCAAAATATCATTGATGATGCGTTATCGGACTCTATCATCTTTCTTAATAATTTATTTTCTCCTAAAAGATGCGTTTGTCCTACGAACTCATTTAAATTTCTTGGCCTCATTCTTGATGCTAAAGGCTCATTTTTTGGCATTTCAAATAATGATTGCTGATGCATCATAATCACCTCTTCTAACACCATTTATAATAACATACAATTGTTTGATTGTAAATATATAAAAAACGGAGCCTAAAGGCTCCAAGGGGGTTTTGGTTGTACTCTCAAACTATATCGTAAGAGTACCTCGCGTGATATCATCACGCTATTATAATAATAAATACTTTTAAGCTAATTGTCAATATTTTTTTACGTAATTTTACTCAACTGTAACTGATTTAGCTAAGTTTTTTGGTTTATCAATACTGCATCCTTTTATCTTCGCAAGTTCATAAGATATTAATTGTAAAGGTATTACCGCAAGAAGTGGTTCAAACAAGTCATTTACCCTAGGTATTTTTACTATCTCATCATAAAAGTCATCATTATCAACATCAGTTTTATTAGTAACACATATTACGTAAGCCCCTCTTGACTTTACTTCTTTTATATTTGAAATTGTTTTAGGAGCCACACTATCATCCGTTACGATTGCAACAACTGGTGTTCCTTCCTCTATCAAAGATATCGTACCATGCTTTAATTCGCCCGCAGCATATGCTTCGCTATGGGTATAAGATATTTCCTTTAACTTTAAAGACCCTTCCTGTGCTAACGCATAATCTACTTCTCTTCCTATAAAAAACACGTCATTATAACATTTTATGTCATTTGCAATTTTTTTATAAAGCTCTCTATCATTAAGCAACTCCTGCATATAATCAGGTAATTTTTTTACGTCCTGTAAAATTTCTTTTATCTCGGTTTTATCAATTAAATCTTTTTTTAAAGATAAATTAAGTGCTATTAATGATAACATCGCAACCTGTGCTGAGTACGCCTTAGTCGTTGCAACCGCTATTTCTTTTCCTGCTTCAGTATATAATACCATTTTAGCTTCTCTTGCAATGGTACTTCCTTTTTCATTAATAATACCAAGCGTATCATTACCGTTTTCTTTGGCAATCTTTAACGCTTCTAAAGTATCCGCTGTTTCACCAGATTGTGATATTACAATTACTAATTCATCATCTTTTAAAAATTGTTTTTTGTATCTAAACTCACTTGCCGTTTCAACGTTAACTTCTGTATTTGCATACTTTTCGATCATTTGCTTCCCAATTAAACCAGCATGCGTTGCACTGCCACACGCAACTATTCTAATACATTTATACTTAGTAAAGTCAGGCATTTTCTTAAGTAAACCATCAAGATCATCTTTTAAATATGGATTAGTTGTCTTTTTGAATACTTCTGGTTGCTCGTTTATTTCTTTTAACATAAAATGTTCATAACCATGTTTATCAATTGATAAATCATCATACTCAAACTCTTTAACCACAAAATCTTTTTTTCTACCATTATTAAATATTTCTACTTTATTCCTTGTTATTTTAGCATAATCATTATCTTCTAAAACAACGTATTTCTTTGTTTTATTTAAAATGGCCGGTACGTCAGAAGCAATAAAATTCTTACCATCACACACCCCAATTATTAAAGGACTATTCTTTTTTAATGTATATAAAGTTTCCTTATCATCATCACAAATTATTCCAAGTGCATAAGAACCTTTTAAAAAATAATTTAATTTATTAATAACGTTTAATATGTTTTTTTCTTTTGTATATAAATAATCTAATAAAGCACTAATTACTTCAGTATCAGTTTCCGAAACAAAACGATATCCTTTTTTTATTAAGTCTTTTTTTATTTCGTCATAATTTTCTATTATTCCATTATGAACGATGGTAAACTTACCCGTTTTATGAGGATGAGCATTATCCTTATTAGCAAGACCATGAGTTGCCCATCTCGTATGGCCAATTCCAATGTTTGATTTAGTATTTAAATCAACACTATTTATTAAATTAGAGAGTTTTCCCTCTTCTTTTATAATATTTAATTTTCCATTATTAAAATAAGCTATACCAGCCGAATCATACCCCCTATAATCCAGCCTTTTTAAGCCGTCAACTAAAACACGCACGCAATTATCATCACCTACGTATCCTACTATTCCACACATATTATTTTTCTCCTTTTTAAAGTATAATAAAAACAATGTGTGAAATACCCCTTTGTTATAATTTTTATTTTACGTTTTAAAAGTATTTCTTACGATTCACAAAACCGTCGTGGCATCCGCCGAATATCTCGATAACCACAAACCTCGTCACCCATTTATTAAGGGCCTGGCGCTAGATAAAAAATAATCCTCCATTTACTCTTTTATCTTTATATATTCCATTATACGTAAAAAAAGAGGTTTTCGCAACCTCTTTTAAAACGACTTTACGTTTTTTAATTATCATACTTTTCACTTACATATCTAATAAGAAGAAAACCTAAAACAAAAAGTATTGGGCAAATAAGTAAATCAATTCCACTTGGAATACCTGGGAATACCTCTATCATTGAAGCAACAACAAAGCCTATTATCATAAAGTATGTTTGTCTTGGTTTTTTATTAAGAAGTGACTCAAGAAGTTTAGTAATTGCAATAATACCAAAGATGACACCTAGTGCAAGTGGAATTAAAAACGTAAAATCAAGCGTCTTAATCGCATCAATAAGTGGTGTTAATAAACCTAAGGTTAAAAGTAAAAACGAAGTTGAAATGCCCGGTAAAATTAAAGCGATAGAAACAACTATTCCAGCGATAAATAAATATATGTATAAACCATAAGACGCATTAGATAAATCAACTATCGAACCATTTACTTTACTATCTAAAAACATTAAGCCCGCAATTATAATTACCCCAATAACAAAAAATAACCAATCAAACTTAGTTTTCTTACCCCTATTTGCTTCTTTAAATAAAACGGGTAAGCCTCCTAATACTATTCCTAAAAATAAAAACATCGTTGGATACTCAAAATGCTCTATTGCCTTATCAACAAATAACCCTACCGTTACAAGTCCTATTATGCCGCCAAGACCTACAATAAGTAAAAATAAAAAGTTTTTCTTTATATCTTTAAAAAACGAACTAATAGAATGAATTATCTCATCATATATTCCTAAAATAAGAGCCATTGTGCCACCAGAAACTCCTGGAACCATCATTGTTCCTCCAATTGCTATCCCTTTAATAAAATGCTTTAACTTCTCCACAATAATCACCTTAGTTAATTATATCATATTATTTATAAAACATTATAACAAATTACTTTTAAAAATTATTAAATATCAATTTTATTTCCTGTTAACTCATTAATTTCATAGCTAACCATATATATTCCTTCTTCACTTACATATTGTAAAATAAATTTATCATTTTCTTTTGATATTATAAGATCTATTGTTTTGTTATGATGCTTTTTCTTTTATTAGTTTTATTAACTCTCTTTTGGATAAATTATTTAATACGCACTGGTTTATGTAATAGTTTCTTTCGTTTTCGTTTTTGATTGGTAGTAATATAGTCCAGTGTGTCCATGTTAATTGGTCAACCAGTGGTTGACTTTTTTGAATAATATAAAATTGTCTCATGTATTTTAAATTAGTGGTTGAATATCCTTTTCCATATATCTCTATTAGTTTTTTAGACCAATTCTTAATTAACATATCACCATATTTTGATTTATTTTCTCCACCTTGTGCTTCTACAAGTAGTCTTCCTATTTCATAATAGGCATTTAAAGTATCTTTATTTGATTGTAATATTCTAACGTTTTCGTTTACTTCTTTTTTTGCTATTACATCTTTTATTTTATTATAATAATCCATATATAACTCCTTTCGGGTTAGTTATTATATGGATTATTTTTAAGAAATAAATCGAATTTGGTAATATAATGCAAAAAAGTGCTCCAATGGTGCACCTTTTTAATTATTTTTTTTCATATATTCATTTACATCATCTCTTACCTTAACTAAAAGATCATAATCACGCCTTACATCTGATAGTTTAAATGATAAAGCCCCACTTTGTCTTAAGCCAAATAAATCACCTTGACCTCTTAGTTTAAAGTCAGCCTCACTTATCTTAAAACCATCATTTTCTTCTTCCATAATCTTAAGTCTTTTTGTATCTTTGTCGCTTATTAAATAACAATATGATTGAACGTTATTTCTTCCTACTCTTCCCCTTAATTGATGAAGCTGAGAAAGACCAAATCGATCTGCATCAAATATAACAATTACGGTTGCGGAAGAAACGTCTACTCCTACTTCTATAACGGTTGTTGAAATAAGAATGTTTATTTTTCCTTCTTTAAACTCTTTCATAACCTTTTCTTTTTCTTCATCATCCATCTTACCATGAAGCATGCCAATACTATAATTTTTAAAGGCAAGTTCAAACTTATGCTTTAAATCATTTACGTTTGTGTAATCAGCACTTTCATTTTCTTCTATCATAGGAGATATTACGTATGCTTGATTATTATTTTTTAAAGCATCATAAACCCCTTGCAAAACATCTTTTAATTCGTTTGTTTTTTTAACACATGTAATAACTTTTTTTCTTCCTTTAGGCATGGATTTAATACTTGACACGTCGGTGTCTGCATAAATGGTTAGAGCATATGTTCTTGGAATAGGAGTTGCACTCATCATTAAAACATCAGGACTTAACGCTTTATCTTTTAGTTTTAATCTTTGGTTAACCCCGAACCGGTGCTGCTCATCAGTTATTACAAGTCCTAAATTATTAAAATAAGTCCCCTCACTAATAAGTGCGTGCGTACCTATTAATAAATCTATTTCATTATTCTTTAACTTATTATAAATTTCTTTTTTTTCTTTTTGTTTCATTTTACCCGTTAATAGTGAAACTTTTAAATCGGTATTTTTAAATAAATCCAAAGCGTTTTTATAGTGCTGTTTTGCAAGTACTTCCGTTGGTGCCATCATGGCAGACTGATAACCTGCTGTATAGCATGCATACGCTAAAATAAACGAAACAACCGTTTTACCTGATCCAACATCTCCTTGAAGAAGCCTGTTCATCTTGGAATCATCTTTTAAATCATTAAGCATTTCTTCTGTTACCTTTAATTGATCTTTAGTTAGTTCAAAAGGTAGCTTTTTAATAAAATCATTTACTTTTTCTTCGTTTATTTTTTTGACAAAAGCTTTATTATGCTCCTCGTTTTTTTTCTTAAGCATTCTTACCTTTAACATGTATGTAAATAACTCTTCATACTTAAGCGTTTTTAAAGCCTCTTTTAAAGTTTCTTCATCATCCGGATTATGAATGATTTTTAAAGCATCGCCTTCATTTATAAAGCCATACTTTTTCATTAATTCACCTGGAACGTTGTTTTTAACATCATAATGTTTTAATCCTTCGTTTATAAAACCTCTTAGTTGTTTAGAAGTAAGCCCCTTACACAAATGATAAACAGGTATTATTTCTTTTTTGTTTAAAGGTTTTAAAATTATGTTAGTGCAAATTAAGGTTTCTGTTTTAGGATTATATTTTCCTATTATGGTAATTACTTTACCAGGCGTAATACTATTTTTTAAAAAAGCTCTGTTAAAAATCGTTACTTTAACTAATTTATTTTGAATGTTACACCTAAAAGTAAGTCGGTTCATTCTTCCTTTAAAAAAGCTTATTACAGGAACGGATAAAACAACACCATCACTTACAAAATTATCAAAATAGCGTTCATCGTTTATGTCTCTTTTTTTTAGCACGTCAAAACGATATGGATAATCCCTTATTAAATCATCCATATTATATATGTTAATGCCATTTAATTTTTCAATCATTTTAGGCCCAATTCCAGAGATTTCATTAAGCTTCATTTTATACCTTCTTTACTTATTAACTAAATTATAACAAACGATTGTTTGCAAATCAATTAAGGTATAACAAATTATTAAAACTTTTTTTAAAAATTACGTAAAAAAGGTTGACATTTACCCCGTTTTTGATTAGTATAAATGACACCAGCTGGAGGAAACGAAAGCTGGACGCTAGTGTCACAACTAGCCAACCCCTTTTTATTCTTTTTGAGATTGCATGGGAAACTATGTAATCTCCTTTTTTTTGGAATTTTTTAACAATTGATGGTTAATACTATTTAAAAAAGAGGGATAATATGACTATTAAAAAAATAGTAGATGGGCTAAAGAAAAAAACTAATAACGCACCTGATATTAAATATAAAGAATTTACCATAAACGAACAAAAAGTTACGTTTGTATACTCAATGAGCGTTGCATCATCAACTTCAATAAATGATTTTATCTTAAGAAGATTAGATGAAGAAAAAGATAAAATAAAAGATAAAAATATTTATGAATACATCAAAAACTTTATTCCAAATAATAACATTATTCCCTTTGATAAAAAAGAAGATATTTTATACTACGTAAATAGTGGTTTTACCGTTGCAATATTCGAAAGTGAAAAATACCTAGCATTTGAAAACCGAGCTAATATTTTTAGCCCAATAAATAAAAGTGAAAACGAGCGAAGTCTTAAAGGACCAAGTGATGCTTTTTCAGAAAACTATCAGTTTAACATGGGAATGATAAGAAGAAGAGTAAAAACAGAAGATTTATGGATTGATGAAAAAACGATTGGAAAAAAAAGTAAAACAAAGGTTGCCATGTTTTATATAAAAGGACTTGCTAGTGAAAAAGTAATTAAAAACATTGATGAAAAACTTAACAAAATAAACATTGATTACGTTGGAAACACCAATTACATATTAGAAGCCATAAGTAATCCTAACCGTTTTATCTTGCCCGTTAACTTAGTTACCGAAAGACCTGATTTTGCCGCTCAAATGCTTACCGAAGGAAGAGTTATTTTAATGGTAGAAAACTCAAACGAAGCGATTATCTTGCCTTGTCTTTTTGCGGATTTTTTTAAAAACCCGGAGGACTACTACGAAAAAAGTTTAAACATAATAATTAGTAGAATCGTAAGATTTATCGCTTTTTTCCTAACCGTTTTTACACCCGCCATATACGTATCATTAATGGCCTTTAACTGGGAGTCTTTACCAAGTGGTTTGTTAATTAGTTTTTCTGTTCAAAGAGAAGGAGTTCCTTTTTCTTCTATCTTTGAAATACTAGTTATGAGTCTTATGTTTCAAATACTAAGGGAAAGTGATTTAAGGTTTCCGGGTAAAGGAGGAAGTTCTATTTCAATCGTTGGGGCTTTAGTCCTTGGTCAAGCTGCCGTTGAAGCAGGAGTTGTTTCTCCTATTACCATAATAATAGTCGGTATAGCATCAATCTCTTCCCTTGCCTTTTCATCAATTGATCTTATAAACTCTATTCGCTGGTGGCAATTATTTTTAATAATAATGGCATGGATGTTTGGTTTTGTTGGCGTTATTTTTGGAAGCTTAATAATCTTAGCAACACTTGTTTCACAAAATTCCTGCGAAGTCGCTTACTTCTCTCCTTTTGAACCGTTTAACTTAAAAGAACAAAAAAACGTTTACATACCAAGTAAAAAAGAAAAGTTTCATCCAAAAAACATCTTTAGAAAGAAGGATAAATAATGCAAAAAAAAATTAAATACATTATTTTAATTTTAATCATGTTAACGTTAAGTGGATGCTATAACTATAAAGAATTAAATGACTCTGCGATTGTGTCTGCAATATCAATTGACATAAACGATAACAAAACGGATAAATACACCGTTGGGGTGCAAATAATGAACGCTAAGAAAAAAGAAAATACCAACGTAAGTGAAATAGCTTTTTACGAAGCAAACGGTGCAAGCATATACGATGCCTTAGGTGAAATCGTCTTATCATCCCCAAAGGAGCTATACCTAGGTCATATGGAAGTTGTGGTGCTAGGAGAAGAACTTTTAAAGCAAAAAGATCCTTTAGAATACCTAGACTTTTTCATGAGGGATTCTTCCGCTGAAAAAGATGCCGTTGTAATCGTTGCCAAAGAAAATAAAGCAAAAAACATCCTTAAGGTAATAACACCACTTGAGACAATTCCATCACAGAACTTAAAAGCAAGCTTATTTAATTCGGCGAATTTAAGTGGAACAACTAACATAATAACCCTTGATGAGTTAGTATCTAACTTAATGGACGAAGGAAAAGAATCAGTTTTACCCGCTGTTATTTTAACTGGTTCCGTTAAAAAAGGAGAAAGTCAAGACAACATAAAAGACAGTGATCCAGACGTTAGAATAAAATTTGATAACTTAGCCGTCTTAAAAAATAGTAAGTTAATTGGTTATTTAAACGAAAACGAAAGCTTTGGATATAACATAGTTAGTGCTGATGCTAAAAACACCTACGTAAAAATAAAATGTGATGATGAGAATTTTGCCACTTTAGAAATAACTTCTTTAAAAACTAATGAAGAAATATCTTTTAAAAATAAAAAGCCAAACGTAACGATAAACACAAGTGCAAAAACAAACATAACCGAGTACAACTGTAAAATGAATTTCATAAATGATGATGAACTAATTAATGACATACAAAAAAAAGCTGAAAAAAGAATTAAACACTTAATTAATTTGTTCTTAGAAAAATCATACGGAAAATATAAATCAGATACCATGCATTATGGATCGATGTTTTATAAGGAAAAAGAAAAGCAAATGAAACGCTATGGGTACACAAATAAAACGATTAAAAATGACATTACTTTTAATGTTAACGTAAACGTTAAAACAGATAGTTCAGGTTTAACGTTAAAATCAGTAAAACAGGAGGATAAGCGATGAAAAACAAAGTATCAAGTGTTCAAATAAGTATGCTTTTTGCTCTTGTCTTATCAAGTATGTACCTAGGCCTTGGTGATATTATTCTTCTTGACATTTCTAAAAACGACGCAATAATATCAATGATAATTGGACTTATACTAGGCTTTATTCCACTTTTTATGTACGTTAAAATAAATAACTGCTACCCAAACCTTAACATATTTAATAAAAATAAAAAACTATTTGGAAAAAAAATAGGACAGGTTTTAAACCTTTTATTTGTAACATTATGCTTTTTTATGATAATTATATCTTATAGATCATTAATTACCTTCATAAACAGCAAATACTTAACCGAAACCCCATATTACGTAATTGGTATTTTAATATTAATAACCTCAATTATATTATCAGCAAACAAAACCCAAACCCTTTTAAGAGTAAGTCAAATCATGTTTGTTATCGTATCTGTTTTAATAATATTTATTGAGATATTCTTATTTAAATACATCGAAATAGATAACATACTTCCACTTTTTAAAACAAGTATAAATGACATTTTATATGGTGCGGTATACTTTGCATCACTTACTTCCATTACCTCTTTTTTCTTTCTTTCAATATATAAAAACAAAGCATCAGATAATAACTTTAATAAAAACATGATTATATTTTACGTACTAGCAACCATATCACTTACCATCGTAATGTTTTATATAATAAGCTGTTTTGGTTATAAGCTAGCATCAATCTTTGAGTATCCAGAATACGTTATCTTAAAGAAAATAATCGTTTCAAACTCAGAGTTTCACATCGAAAACATTCTTTCGTTTAGATGGATATTTTACATCATTTCACTTGCTAACATAAGCATTTATGGAATTAAAAAGTATTTAGAAGAAACAAGTCTTTCAAATAAAAAACAAATAGTAGTAGTTGCTTTGATATGTATGCTTGCACTATTTTTATCAAAAAACATCTTTTTAAATGACCCAAACTCAATTATTATATTTAAAGAATATTATTTATTCATTGTTGCTTTACCAATATTTATTATTTTAACAGTTACCTTTATAAAAACTTTATTTGTAAAAAAGAATCAAAATTGATTCTTTTTTATATTTTGTATTTTTTAATAACACCGCAGCCTATTTTTCTTCCAAACGTTTTTTCATTTTCATCATTTATCGCTTCATGAATAATAACTAGTTTATTTTCCACTTCGTAAGCTTTAAACCTGGTTGTATAAAACTTCATGTAGGCATACCCATTATTAGAAAATAAAACCGGCATGTCTCCCGCGTGATAAGGATGCTGTTCATCAGTTGGGTTATAATGACCAAGAACGTTATTAAAAGTGCCATCTTTTGATATGTCACAGTCTTTACCATCATGAACGTGAATTGGAAAAAGCGCGTAGTTTTTATAACCAGGAAGTCCTGATACCTCAACTTCTACCATCGTTCCATCTTTAAATGGCTTAAAATATGCTATTCCTTTTAAATTAGGAGATGATATATCTCCTGTTATGTTTGCAATAGAAAAAACACTATCTTCTACCAATATTAATCACCTATTTTATTATATGAAAAAAGATATTTAAATAACTTTATTTAAAAGTATCTTTAAATACCTTTCTAAACCTTTCTAAATCAAAATCGGTTGATACCATAACGTTACTTTTATCCGCTAAAGTAATATGGCATTCTCCTTTATCTTCTCCTCTTGATACAATATCCACGTTACAATAAGAAAACTTAATCATCAAAGGATCAATTATTGATGCTATTGTGGTTGGATCAGGCGTTCCAAGGCCAATCGTACCATAATGGTCATAGCTAAACTCCATGTATTTTTCAGCTATTAAACCAACAAACCTTGATACTAAATCATCGGATTCTCTTAAATTTAAAACATAATCTTTTTCAACGAATGATTTAACCCCTATTTCATGAGTAACCACTTTTATGTCTTCAAAAGGAGTTTTAAAAACCAATCTTGCAGACCCTGGATCTACGTTTACGTTAAACTCTAAATAAGGTTCTTTTTCGTCTGGATTATAAGTTGTTCCCATAACAAGTACGTGCTTCAATCTTTTAACTAAGTTTTTATCTTTTTTAATAGCACGAGCAAGATTGGTTAATGGCCCAAAACAAATCATTGTTAAATCATCTTTATATTTTTTAGATGCTTTAATTATGAAGTCTTCAGCCTTCATCTTTTGAAACTTTTTCTTGCTAAAATCCGGAAACACGGCGTAACCTAACCCATCTTTTCCATGAGCATACTCAGCCGTTTCATGATTGCATTTATTTTCTTTAGATCCTTTGTACATTTTTATGTTACTACCTAAAAACTCCTGAATTATTTTTAAGTTTTTCTCTGATTTTTCAACCGGAATATTTCCGCTAGCTAAAGTAAAACCTATTATGTCTAAATTATTTTTAACCCCCATCATAATTGCGATTGCATCATCTATTCCAGGATCAGTATCTATTATGTATTTCATTTTATCACCCTATAATAATATTATAATAGTTATTTACTCATTTTCAAATGAATTTTAAAAAATATTCCACTTTATTAAGTAAAATATTAATTAAAACACATAAAATATAACTATAACACTTGATATTTATTTATTAAATATGATATAATCTTTTTGCGTAAAGGGAATATGGGGCTATAGCCAAGCTGGTAAGGCATGGGACTGCAACTCCCCGATCGCCGGTTCAAATCCGGCTGGCCCCTCCAAAATATATTTTTGCAGGTGTAGTACAACGGTTAGTACGCGGCCTTGCCAAGGCTGAGACGGGAGTTCGATTCTCCTCACTTGCTCCAGTGACGAATCTGTTCGAACTTTTATGTTTGAACTAAATATATAAAAAGTATCAATTTTAAAAGAAAATTTGATACTTTTTTATTGTAATAATACTATTTTAATTATACCAGTGCAAATCTATATTTATTCAATGTGTCTTCTGATTACTTTACCCCATATTTATTTACCATTGTTTTAATAAGCTTATTAATTAAATAATAAGTAGTAATTAAAAATAAAATAAGAACTATTATTGGTAAGAAAAAATCAATAAGTGTAAACACAAACAATAAACCAAATATAATTATTAAAATAATTATTCCCACCGTTACATAGCTACTGGTTTCCCACTTCTTATTATCTTTGTTACTTGGTTCATCAGAAAGATTTAATATAACTAACAAACATAATAATACTATTATCGCAACACTATAAATAATTATTGTTTTTGATTCTCTTAAATCAAATAACAATGAATAAAAACCACCATCTATACAATATGCTATGCCTAAAACAATGCCAACTAAAACGCATAAAATTTTAAGTACTTTACTGCTTTTTTTTAAAAACTCCTCTTCTTTATTTCTTTTTTTAGTCATTAAAAACACCTCTTTAAGCCATTATATAATGAAACGTTATTTTTGTAAACAAATGAATTTTTATAATTGAATTTCATTTCACCATAAAAATAAATTAAACTTATAAAAAAAACAAAATCAAAATGATTTTATTTTTTAGCTCTTATTATTTTTAATATACTTTAACTTTTCGTTTACCATGTACTTTGATAGTGCATCTTCTATTGATGGTAAGCTTCTTTTATCCAAACATCCAATGTAAAAATGCTCTTTTACCGTGTCAATTTCCACAACTCCAAATAATATGTTCGTCTTTATTTCAAAATCATTTAACATATCAGGAGTAATAGAAGTATAGTAATACCTACCCAAAAACCTTTTTCTACCTAAAAGCATTCTTTTATTTGTAAAAACAATTACCGTCGTAAAAAATGGTTGCGTTATACCAACGTTTTTTTGTCCTGCAAAACTATACAATACAACCTCATCATCGTTTAGGTGCTCTTCAACTACGTTTGAATGTTTTTTTACTCTCCATGCAATAGTTCTAGGATATTTTTTTAAAAACGATTTAACGCTTACATAAACACTACCAGCCATAGCTACTCACCAAAACCATTATTACTAAAGAAAGTTTCTATGGTATTTAATTCAACATACCCTTGATTTACATCTAAAACTTCACCATTTTGAACTATTAGCGTAAGTGGTGTTCCCCACTCGTTTTCGCTTAAATAACTTAGTGAAGCATAAAACGTATTCCAATCATCATTAGAAAATTTATCAGTATCAATGTAATTTATAGTTAAATCCATATCATCCATTGCCTGCTTTAATATTGGGGTAAATTTCTCACAATAAGTACAAGTTGGCCTTGCTACTAAGATTATGTTTTTTTGATCTTCTTTTATTAATTCAAGGTATTCACTTAAACTAACTTCATTAAATCCTGCCGTTTCTAAAGTAACAACGTTATTTGATTCAACATCGTCCTTTTTAAAATTAGAAACACCAAAAGCAAGCCCAATTACCAAAACAACGATCAAAGCAATCGCGGTTATTCCTAAAGTCTTTTTAACTAAAGGTTGCTGCTTTTCATCCTTTACCTCAATAATGGTAACCATTATAGCACATACCATAGTAACTAATACCATTGCTGCTATAATCACTAATAAAAACATTTCCATACAAATTCCTCCTATAAGAACAATTATACTACAAAAAAAGAAGAATTAAAATATTATTTCTTCTTATCGTTTATTAATTTTAATATTTCTTTTTTACCATTTAAAAGTGGCGAAACAGATTGATGCCTATTTAAAACGTTAATAATTTTAGATAAAAACAAGGAACAATCAACGTCATAAAACCATTTTTGTTTTTTTAATTTCGGGTCAATATAAGTTAAATTAGTTGTGTATAACATATCAAATAACCCGTCTTTATGAGCTTTATTAAACGCCTCAACACCACTCGTAAAAAGCGCGAAAGTCGCTACTAAATAAACCTTTTTGGCTCCTCTTTTTTTAAGTTCTGATGCTACCTCAAGCATACTACCACCTGATGCAATCATATCATCAACAACAATAACGTTTTTTTCATTAACATCCTTTCCCATATACTCGTGCTGAACAATTGGATTTTTTCCATTTACTATTTTAGTTAAATCTCTTCTTTTATAAAACATACCAACATCAGTATTAAGCATATTAGCATAATATATCGCCCGGTCCATCGCACCAGTATCAGGACTTACCACAAGAAGATTTTCAAAATCTAAGTTTTCTTTTTCAACAAAACTTTCCAAAATTGTATGTGTTGGATAAAAATTCTCAAAAGACATACAAGGAGTTGCATTTTGAATATTAGGGTCATGAACATCAAAGGTAATTATCGTCTTTACTCCTAGTGCTTGAAGTTCTTGAATAGCTAGTGCGCAGTCCAAAGACTCTCTTCCTTTTCTTCTGTGTTGTCTTGATTCATATAACAATGGCATTACCACCGTAATACTTGAAGCTTGCCCACGAATAGCAGAGATAACTCTTTTTATATCCATAAAATGTTCATCTGGCCCCATATGATTTTTATATCCAAACATCTCATAAGTAATACTATGATTACCAATATCAGATATTATATAAACATCCTTATTTCTTATGGTTTCGTTAATTTTAATCTTTCCTTCACCATTATTAAACCTTATTTCTTCAATTGAAGTTAAGTAACTCTTGGTATCTCCTCTTAACCCTTGTAAACCAGCATTTACCTTTTCCCCAAAATCCTTAATATTACTCATAACAATTAATCTTAAATCATCATTTTCAATCAACAACATCCTATACCTCCTAAATCATACAAAAAACTAACACCATTTAAAACAATGTTAGCTTTTCATCACAAAATATAGAAAAAGATGGTGCATAACAAATAACATTCCAAACCAAATTCGTTTTAACATTATTCATCATACGCTACCTCTTACACTTTAATTATAACAGATAATTTAAAAGTTGTTACCCTAAATTCCATTTTTTATTAATTTCTTTATTTTTGTTTATTAATCTTTCGTACCTTTCTTCTTCACTAAAGATGCATCCGCAGTACTTTTGCATGTAAAGTCCCATTTCTCTCGCCTTGTTTTGACCTTCTCTAAAGCCTGGTCTAAAGTCCCTATATAAAAACTTAACACCATATTTTTTAGATAACATATCACCAGTTTTCTTTAAAAGTTCATGATTTTGATATGGACTTATTAATAAAGTTGTTGAAAAAGCATCAAAGTTATGCTCTTTAGCATATTTAGCCGTTTTTTCAAGCCTACATAAATAACAGTAGCCACACCTGTTATCTAATTTATCTACCACGTTTTTACAAAAACTTCTTAAGCCATAATAATCTTCTATAATTAATGGAATTCCTATTTCTTCATCGTACTTTTTTAAGCATTCTAACCGGGCTTCGTATTCCTTATAAGGATGTATGTTAGGATTGTACCAAAAGCTTGTTATATCAATACCCTCTTTTTTTAGTTCATCAACACAATGCACGCTACATGGTGCACAACACGTATGTAAAAGTAGTTTCATATTAAAGCTTTTTCTCCTTTATATTTAAATCAGCATCTTTATACAAATCATCCTTAAGGTTTATATCCAACGCCATAATTGAATCACAAATTTTAAAATAATAAAACTCTAATATATTAGTATAATTTTCTTTTGACAATGCATCATTCATTGCCTCTTGATATTTTATCTTTTCTTTATTTTCTACATATATAGGAGGTATATTAGCCAATCTAAACAAAAGATTAGTAAAAGCTCTAGTTACTCTTCCGTTACCATCTTCAAAAGGATGGATTTTTATAATTCTACAATTTAACATAACACAATCATTTATATAATTAATTAAATTGTTAACGTCAAGATTTTTACCAAGGTTTAAACCCCTTTTTACTAATTCATCAACAACTGGTTTTAATTGATTCATTTCATGTGTGATATTCCAATATGGACATAGTTCAACATTACCTGTTTTTATACCATTTTCAGTATTACCTAACAAATATATGTCCCTTTTACGATATTTTCCACCAAATTCAGGAAAAGGCGTTTTAGAATATAAAATTTCATGTATATAAGACAAATCATAAATTGAAATATTTTCTAAATCCTCTTTAGTTTGTATATAATCATATACGCATGCTAGTCCTCTTTTTTCTTCATTAGGTTTTACATCTTCAACCTTATTTTCATTATAAATATATCTTTTTTTAAAATTTGTAACTATTTGTGCAAAATATGGCTTTTCAACAAAACTATAATATGTTTTTATAATTAATTCTGGCACTCCGTCATGAACATATAATCTTTTTTCTTTTTTTCTTTTTTCGTATCCATCAAATAATAGTGAAATATATTTCCTTGCCTCTTCATCAGTGAATTCTGAAAACCCGTAAACTTCCTTATTTTGCATAGTATCACCACCTCTTTTGAGATATGCTACCATTTTTTTAATTTTTAGTCAAATTACACACTTCTTTTCTTACCATACTTCTTATACACTAACTTTCTTATCATATCAACGGGAACGACTGAAAATGATAAAATAATCATTATTATAAACTCTTTTAAATTAAGTGGTACCGTTCTAAACATTTCTCCACCAAAATACATAAGTGCAACTTGTACAATTATAATAAATGATATTACTATTATAAAAACCTTGTTTTTTAAAAGATGGGCTAAAATGTTAATTCTACTCGTATGTGCATTAAACGAGTTAAATATCCCAGCAAAAATAAACAAACCAAAAAAAGCCGTTATAAATGATGCATCAGTTGTAAATAAGTTTCTTATAAACGAAAACTTTAAAAAGAAAATACAAAGGATGGTAGTATAAATGCCCGTTATAACTATTTCATTTATCATGTATGAGTTCATTATTTTTTCGTTTTTCTTCTTTGGCTTTTCTTTCATGTACTCCTTAAGAGGTGGCTCAAAAGCAAAAGCAAGGGCCGCAAGTGTATCCATTACCATGTTAATCCATAGCATTTGGATTACCGTAACTGGAGTATCAACGCCAATAAAAGGTCCTATAATAGAAATGCTTAACGCACATAAATTAACTGTAAGCTGGAAAATAATAAATTTTCTAATGCTTTTAAAAATGGTTCTTCCAAACAAAATAGCCTTACTAATAGATAAAAAGTTATTATCCAAAATAACGATGTCACTTGCCTCTTTTGAAACTTCACTACCAGATCCCATCGCAAAGCCAACGTCCGCCTTTTTTAAAGCCGGTGCATCATTTACCCCATCACCAGTCATACCAACCACTAAATTCATCTCTTGTGATATACGAACTAGTCTACTTTTATCTTGCGGAAGACTTCTTGCAACAACTTTTAACTTAGGAATTATTTTTTTTACTTGTAAATCAGACATATTATTAAGTTCATCAGAAGTTAAAACAACATCATCTTTTGAATCTATAATTCCTACTTCTTTAGCTATTTTAATTGCCGTTGATTTATTGTCACCGGTTATCATAATGGTTTGAATACCGGCACTTTGTGCCATGCATAAACCAGTTATCGCATCTTTTCTTACCTCATCTTTGATAACTATTACACCTACAAAAGTAAGGTTACTAAAATCTTTTTCATTTTCGTTAGTACTTGTTGCAAGCGCAATAACCCTTGCACCATTAGACGTATAATATTCTATTTGCTTTTGTAATTTTTCCTTGTTTTCAAACGGAAGCTTAACTGCATTCCCATTATAATAAAAGGTACAATTAGGTATTATTTTTTCTGCGGCTCCCTTTATTAAATTCTTTGCCTTTTTATCATCTAACACGGTTATCATATATTTATTTTTACTATCAAAGGGAATTGTTTTTATTTTTTTTACATAACTAAAATTACATGGAGTTAAAAACTCTAACAAACATCTATCAGTTGTATTACCACCCACAGCAATTTTTCCATCATATGAAGACATGTTGTTAACAACCATTGATATCCTTAGCAAATCATAAAACTTATCTGTTTTTTTCTTTATTTCTTTTTCGTTTTTATAGTTATTTAACGCTCCATCTATAATATTAATAACGTTTAATTTGCCAGTTGTTAAAGTTCCTGTTTTATCACTAAATAAAATGTTTATATTACCAGCAGTTTCAATACCAACTAATTTTCTTACCAAAACGTTACTTTTAAGCATTCTTCTCATGTTTGATGATAAAACAAGGGTAATCATCATTGGAAGACCTTCTGGTACGGATACTATTATTATCGTTACACTAAGAGTTAAAGCATAAATAATTTTTTCCATCATAAACGGAAAATCAGTTAGTGATGAAAGTATTTTACTTAACACAAAACCATTATCAACCACAACTACCGAAAAAAGATATGAAATTGATGCTAAAAACGCACCAATGTAACCAAACGTACTAATTATTTTCGCAAGATTTCTAAGCCTTATCTTAAGTGGACTATCACCGGTTTTTTCCTTAAGTTCACTTGCGATTTTTCCATAAAAAGTATT
This sequence comes from uncultured bacterium, assembly GCA_949288625.1. Lineage (GTDB taxonomy): Bacteria > Bacillota_I > Bacilli_A > RF39 > UBA660 > Aphodocola. The sequence continues at coordinate 20,176 of CASEKZ010000042.1, forward strand.
ATCTCCTATCTGTGTTACTTTTATCATTCCCTCGCCAGAACAAACCATCGTCCCCCTAAACAGACGATTTTTTTTAGATAATTGTCCGTTTTTATATGGCTCTTTGTGAATCTCCCTTGACTCTCCATTTAATGATGATTCATCAATCATTAAATCCCCAGTTATTAAAATACCATCAGCGGGAACTTTATCACCATACTGTAAGATTACTAAGTCATCTTTTACCACTTCATCAACGTTTATTTCCTTTACCTTTCCGTTTCTTTTAACCCGACATTTTATTTTAGAAGACTCATCTTGTAATCTATTAAAGGCTTTTTCGGAACCATATTCAGAGATTGTAGAAATAAAAGATGCTAAAAATATTGCTATTAATATTCCAAGTGTCTCAAACCAATCAAAATCTTTAAATAAAAAAACTATTTTTATAGCTAAAGCGATTAAAAGTATTTTAATTATTGGATCACCAAGCGATTCTAATAAAAGTGTTAAAAAGCCATTTGTTTTACTTTTTTTTATTTCATTCGTTCCATAATTTTTTCTTGATTCTATAACCTGTTTTTCACTTAACCCGTTATAATTGTTCATGATTCCTCCTTAGTAAATGTTACTTATCATTAGTAAAAATTATCCCCTATTTTAACCGACAAAACATTTCTTTTTTTGTTAAGAAATAGCAAAAACACTCGTTACCTAAAATATGAGTTCATCATAAACTATTATAGAAATTAATTATGAAAGCGAAGTGTAGCAATGAAAAACACGCTAGATAAATTACCAATTGGTAAGGTTGGAAAAATATTGTGCTTAAACACTAATCAAGCTTTAAAAAGAAGATTGCTTGACTTAGGTTTAGTTAACGGAACAACGATAAAAAAGTTATATAAAAGTCCACTTAATGATCCTTGTGCTTATTTAGTAAGAGGAAGTGTTATTGCATTAAGAAGTGAAGATGTAAAAAACATTTTAATAACTTATGATTCACAAAATGAGTTAGGAGGAAACTAAATTGGGGTTAACATTAAAATCAACTGGTAATAGCCTGCTTAAAAACGTTTCAAAAAAACAAAACGAAGGTTATAAAATCGCACTTATAGGCAATCCTAACGTAGGTAAATCAACTATTTTTAATGCACTTACCGGACTTAACCAACACACGGGAAACTGGCCAGGCAAAACCGTTGAAAGTGCCTTTGGCACGTATATTTATAACAATAAAAAATATACGTTAATCGACTTACCGGGTACATATTCTCTTTTTGCAGCATCAAAAGAAGAGGAAGTATCAAGAGATTTTATTTGTTTTGAAAAGCATGATTTAACAATCGTTGTTATGGATGCCACTTTATTAGAAAGAAATTTAAACTTAGCAACCCAAATAATTGAAACAAAAGATAACGTTATAATATGTGTTAATTTAATGGATGAAGCGAAAAAAAGAAAAATAAATATTAATCTTAAAAAATTACAAAACATTTTAAAAGTTCCGGTTATAGGAACTAGTGCGACGAATAAAAAAAGTTTGGAAAAATTAGTAAAATTAATAGAAAAAGAATGTAATCAAAAAAATGACGATGAAATAATTTTTAAATATGATGATATAACAGAAGACGTAATAGCAAAAACAACCAAAGTCTTAAATAAATACACAAAACATAAATGCAATCGTTTTTTTGCCATGAAATTACTTGAGAATAATGAGTTATTTAATAATCAAATATATGAATTTCTTAGGCTAAGTAAAAATGATCAAAATAAAATTAACGAAGTAATTAATAATTGTAATACTTATTTAAAAATAAATGGTATAAAAGATTATGGATATCATTTATTATCTTTAATCATAAAAAGGAATAATGAAATAGCAAGTGAGGTAAGTGAAAAAAACGTAGTTGAAGTACCAAAAATTGACAAAATCATCACATCTAAATTTTTTGGAATACCAATAATGATTGTGTTTTTAGCAATAATTTTATGGCTTACTATAACGGGTTCTAACTATCCATCATCATTATTATCAAAACTGCTTTTTAAATTAAACAACGTAATATCAGATTTTTTAATGATGATAAACATCCCTTATATAATACATGATATAATTATAAATGGTGTATTAAAAACATTAGCTTGGGTTATTTCGGTTATGCTTCCACCAATGGCAATATTTTTTCCGCTATTTACGTTATTAGAAGATTCTGGATTTTTACCGAGAATAGCATTTAATTTGGATAAATTATTTAAAAAAGCTAAGTGTCATGGTAAACAAGCTTTAACAATGTGCATGGGGTTTGGATGTAACGCATGTGGGGTCGTTGGGTGCCGAATAATAGATTCGCCTAGAGAAAGGTTAATAGGAATATTAACTAATGCTTTTGTACCTTGTAATGGTAGATTTCCAAGCCTTATTGCAATTATAACAATGTTTTTTGCCGTAGGATCTTTTAGTAATTTTAAATCCGCATTAATATTAACACTAATTATAATAGTAGCAATCATAGTTGCGTTATTAGTATCAAGATTATTATCAACAACCATTTTAAAAGGCATGCCATCGTCTTTCATACTTGAAATGCCACCATATAGAAAACCACAAATTAAAAAAGTTATTGTAAGATCAATCTTTGATCGAACTTTATTTGTCCTAGCAAGAGCAATAAAAGTAGCGGCTCCCGCTGGACTAGTTATATGGCTAATGTCCAACATAATCATTAATGAAAATAGTATATTAAGTTATTGTACTAATTTCTTAGACCCAATAGCAAGTGTTTTTGGTTTAGATGGAACTATCCTAATGGCTTTTATGCTTGGGTTTCCTGCTAACGAAATAGTAATACCATTAATGATTATGGGATACATGGGAACTTCTAGTCTTATGGAATATAGTAATCTGCTAGAATTAAAAAACTTATTAATAGATAATGGATGGACAATTACTACGGCCATATGTACGCTTATATTTATGTTATTTCATTTTCCGTGTAGCACTACAATATTAACGATTAAAAAAGAAACCAATAGTTACTTGTGGACGATAATTGCGTTTGTTTTACCAACCATTACGGGATTATTAATATGTTTAATAACAAACATAATACTTAATTAAAAAAGCGGTGCTTTTATGCATCGCCTTTATTTTTACGTTTTTTGCTTTCTTGTAAGAATTTTATTGTTCCTGATAAAATTGCAAGTATCATTATAAGAATAACGATTACTTTAATATCAACAGAACCAGGTTTTTGAACGTTTAAAGTATAAACCCTAACGCTACCATCAGAAGATTCTACCTCAACATATACTTTACTACCATTTTTAATGTTTTTATTTCCCTTTATTGTTACCTTAGCATTTTCATCTTCTGCTATCGCACTTAAATCTAGCTTATTAGTATTTTTATCTACTTTAATGGTATATTCTTGTTTTGTTTTGTTAAAATCGATATCACTTTGTTTTATAGTTAATTCTGATAAATAATCACTTGTCTTACTTTTATTAATAATTAACATATAAGTATACGTTTTTCCATCATCTGTTGTAACAATTATAGTAACGTTATTTTCACCTGGTAATAAAACTTTACCCCCATATACCCTACTAGTACTACCACTAGAAGCCAATCCAACTTCTATGTTAGCAGAAGTAACGTCATAACCAACATCATATCTAAAAGGTTTAGTTTTAATATTAACATTATCCCCATTTACTTTTAAATAACTTAAAATAACTTCATCTGATACATTACCGCTACTAGACACAGGTAACTTATCAATTAAGGCTTCAAATTTAACTATTAAAGCATCAATCTTTGATTGTTCATCAATCGTTAAATTATTTGGCAAACTATTTACTTCTTTTAGCAATAACTCAATCTCATTTTGAAGTGATTTATCAAGGTTAGAATAATCACTTGGTATTTTAGAAACTAGTTCTTGTAACTTTGTATAATCCGCCAATTTCTTTTTTAAATTATTAATTGCATCATTTATTTTTATTACGTAACCATCAACAACGTCTTGCTTATCCCAAGTAAGATTATAATCAATGCTATTAAGTATGCTTTGTAATTCATTGTAATTTGAATAAATATCTTTCATAGATTCATATTTTTTAGCGTTTTCTAAAACCTTATTTAACTCGGTGTAATCCGCTTTATTCTTTTCAAGTGAATCATATGCTTTCTTTAAATTATCATACATCGTATCAACAAGATGTTGCTCATTTGCCTTCTTACCATAAATAATATCATTTAAAGCCGACTCAACCACGTTAAAGTTAGTATACATACTCTTATCAAGTTCGCTTATAATTGCTTTCAAATTCTCAATTCTAGAATAATCTGCATCTTTTAAAACCAACTTACTCATTGCATCATTTAGTCTATCCGTTGCATCATCAACTTCACTTTGTCTGTCTATTTTTAACCCTTTAACCGTATTTGCATACAAAATTGCAGCATCAACTTCAGAAAAATTAACGTAATACTTAGAATATAAACCAGTTGCTTTTTCATATGCTTTATTAAACTCAGTATAATCTGCATCTTTTAACTCTAAATTATTAATGGCATCTTTTAATTTTTGCGTCATTTCATCAATTTTTTCTTGATTATCAATTTTTAAGTTAAAATCAATATTATTCATTGAGTTAATTAAATCAGTTGTATCAGCATAGTAACTTAAGTTTAGGTTAATCGCAATATCATAATAATTACATAACTCCTCATAATCCCCTGGTTTCATCTCAAGAGAATCAACATACAATTGAAGCTGCATTAAAATTTGGTTAAGTTCTTCTTGTTCTAGAATCGTTATTTGCCAAAATTCCTCAAATTCAGGACTTTGAAATCTCATTGCCATTTCTTCTATTATTGCCGCAGACTCTTCCGTATAATAATCTTTATTTGCACTTAAGAAGAAATCCATGTACCCTTCAAGTGGCATAAGTCCCATGATTTCTAAATATTCATAATTATCAGAATAATATAATCCTTGTGCTGGTTTAAACTTTGCGTTTTCTGCTAACACCATTAAATCTTCATACCACTTATCAACAACACCTTGTTCTGTTATATCTTTGTCAAAAGTAATGTTTTTAATGTACTCATCAATTTCTGTAATGGTTTCTTCAATGAACATATCTCTATATGATTCATACTCTTCAAGAAAATTGTTCAACTCGCTATAGTCAGCTGGTGCATACTCAAGGTTTGCAATTGCGTTAGTAATTGCAATAGCATACCCATCAACAACATCTTGTTCATCTATCTTTTTACCGCGAACAACCGCATTTATCGCATTTTCAAGAGCTTTCCAACTCTCGGTAGAATATAACTCTTTTCCATCATCAGTCTCGTTAACTAATAGTTCGGCTGCACCAAGTGCATTATCAACCTTCGTATAGTCTGCATCAAGCATCTCAAGTGAGTTATATAAATTGGTAAGTCTAGTATTTAAATTATCTATCTTTGTTTGATAGTTACTTGAAAGCCCTTCTTCATACCTTGCAAGTTGAGCATCTATCTCGGTAAATGCTCCTTCCGCATAATAACTTCTATTTAAAGCATTTATTTTACTAATCGTATTATCTAATTCGGTGTAATTAGCAACCGGATTCATCTCTATTTCCAAACTATTAATAGTATTTGTAGCTTCGTCTATTTGTGCTTGAGTAACATCACGTCTTTCATAAACACCAGTCCAAGCTTGTATTACTGTTCCTGCATATTTAGCAAAACTTTCCTTATTACAATTTTCATCGCTTAAAGTTTTCATTTTATCGAAAGCATTTTTTAAAGCCTCTTTTAATTTAGACTTATCATAAACTGTAAGGGTAAAACTTGGTAATTCTTCTATCGTATAGATACCTTCGTCTTTCGATGAATAATCATAACCCTCTTCTTCGCTATATTGTCTAAAATAAAATCCAGGTATAACGGTTACATTCTCAACGGTACTCTTAGGCGTTCCAACAAGTTTAAATGTTGCATATTCATAAGTAAATTCTACTTTCCCATTTTCATATGTCCATCCAAAATTAATATTACCAGTACCTTCTCTTACATCATCTACGTATTCAAAATCAAAGTAATCGCTTATGTTTGACTGGTTTTCACCGCCAAGCATGTCATAAGTTAATGCTTCTCTTGACTGAGGATGGTAAACTTGCCAATTGGCATTAGAATCACCATATAATCCATATACAACACCAATATCAGAAAGATCTTCAGAAATATCCATTTTTATATCATCTTTACCCGTTATTAAAACATGTTCGGTTGATAAATTTACTAATGATGGATTTTTTATAAATTCGAAATGATCACCAGTAAGATCAAGTGATATGTCTGGAATTTCTGTTCCGACATAACTATCAAAGTCAGGTAATCCAAAAACCATTGGTGTCATTATGTTATAAGTATTGCCATCTAACACATACTGAACACCAACATCAACCATACCAGAATCAGGCGCTGCTTCAACAACAGTATCATTGTCAACAATATCTTCATAAATATCCAAGGTATAATCCGAATCAGCCTCGATAGTAATCGGTGTATTCAATGTTACAATAGTAACTGTTTCATAATTACAATCATTAACACCATAACAAGATGTTCTTGCAATTATTTTATTTATCGTAATGGTACTACTTGCGCCATTATAAATCTTAAGCGGAATACCATTAGTCGGTATTAAAGACGAATCATCACCAGGAGCATAAAACACAGCTAAATTTGCATCTAATATAACACCAGTTTTTACCGCGGTGTTAGTTTCAGTATCCGTAGAATTAATGTTCCCTAAAAGTCTATTTATTAAATTTGGTGAAAATGCAATTAGGCCACCAACTAATGCTATAACAACAATAACAATTAATATTGTAATTATTTTGTTATTCTTCTTCATAATACTCCTCCGATTATATATATCTCTACACTAAAAAAATTATATCACAACCAAATAACATAATCAATCATTTTGATTTATTTGTCTTATTAAAACATCTTTATTCATCTTTATAAGTTCTTTAATAAAAACAGATTCATTATCTTTTGGTACAAATAAATAAACCCTTTTTTTGCATCTTGTTAAAGCAACATAAAAAAGTCTTCTTTCTTCTTCATATGGATAGTATTCTTTATAATTATTAACATACTTAAGTATTTTATGATCTTTATACTTATTTGGAAAACCATTACCATTGTTATTCAAATCCAAAACAAATACGTAATCCATCTCTAATCCTTTTGACTTATGAACGGTAAGTTTTCTATAATTTATACCATTTACGTTAATTTTAGCTAGAGTTCTATTATTTCTTGCTAGAACAAATAAATTATCTATCTTATCCTCGTTTATTATGGTTTTAATTTTACTTTCTAAATCCTCATAATAAACTAATTGTATAACGTTTTTACTTTTAATGTTTGACCTTAATTTTTTTCTTATTTGATACGGATTTTTCATCACAAACTTACCAGCTATTTTTATTAGTTCATTTGGATTTCGATAAGTATTTTTAAGTTTAATTATTTTTCCAAATGGAAAATACTTTTTAAAATTAGTTATTACCTTTAAATAAGCTCCAGTAAACCGATAGATTGACTGGAAATCATCTCCTACCGCAAAAAAAGAAGCATCAGATAATTTTATCAATTTTTTTATCAACCTAAACTTAGTTAAAGAAGTATCTTGATATTCATCTATTATAATATGCTTATATCTAATACCAGACTTCTCTAATTCGTCATAGGCAATATTAATCATGTCATTAAAATCGATTAAGTTTTCTTTCT
>CASEKZ010000043.1 GCA_949288625.1 uncultured bacterium
ATAGAGGTAAACATTGATTATCCTGAATATGAAGATATAGAAGTGGTAACAATAGATAGAATTAAAAAAGAAGTTAAAGAAATGAAAGAAGAATTAACTAAAATTCTAAAATTATCAGAAGATGGAAAAATATTAAAAGATGGTATTAAAACGGTTATATTAGGTAAACCTAACGTAGGTAAATCAAGTTTACTTAATGCTTTATTAGAAGAGGATAAAGCAATTGTAACAGACGTTAAAGGAACAACTCGTGATATTGTTGAAGGAAGTATAATAGTAGGGGGAGTAAAGCTTAATTTAATAGATACAGCAGGAGTTAGAAAATCAAATGATTTGGTAGAAAAAATAGGAATAGAAAAAAGTTTAAACTTAATAGATGAAGCAGAATTAATTTTACTTGTTTTAGATTCATCTGATGAATTAACTAAAGAAGACAAATTTTTATTAGATAAAACGAAAGATAAAAAACGGATTGTAATAATGAACAAAAGTGATTTAGAAAACAATAATAAATATAACAAAGATGTCATAAGAATAAGTGCTAAGACTAATACTGGCATAGAAAATGTAAAAGATAAAATAAAAGAGTTATTTAACGTAGGAACTTTTTTAAACAAAAACTTAACTTTTTTTACTAATGTAAGACAAATATCTTTGCTTAAATCTGCAATAGAGTCTTTGGAGGCGGTAGAAAAAGGTGTTAAAGAAAAAAGGGAAGTAGACCTAATAGAAATTGATTTAAAATTAGCTTGGGAAAGGTTAGGTGATATAATAGGTGCTAATTATACAGAAGAGTTAATTGACAATTTATTTAGTAGATTTTGTTTGGGAAAATAGCCAGTGTTAAAATTATTGAAAGTGCTATATAATATATAAATTATTATAAAAATCTTTTGTGAATGAATTTAGTATTTAAAATGATAAAAATAATAATAAAAAGTTAATTATAATTGTAATAATTATAAAAATATGTTAGTATGTAGTTGGAGGTATAGTGGTGATAAAAGAAAGAAATATTGCGGTGTGTTTAATTTTGACCATAGTTACTTGTGGTATCTATGGTATCGTATGGTTTATTAGCCTAACAGATGATGCTAGATTTGTAAGCGGGGATGAAAGATTATCAGGTGGTAAAGCGTTTTTATTTACTTTGATAACTTGTGGTATTTATGGTTATTATTGGGCTTACCAAATGGGAAAAGTTATGTCAAACGCAAAAGCAAAACAAGGAGAAGTAGTAAATGAAGATAATTCTGTTTTGTATTTAATTTTAAGTATTCTTGGATTAAACATTGTAAATTATTGCTTAATTCAATCAGATTTAAACTCATTTGCTACTAAAACAATTAATGAATAAAAAAAATAAAAAGAATAGCAGCTATTCTTTTTATAATGTAAAAATACTAATAATTTTTTTATTTATATTTTTAATATATCTGTTATTAATTAAATACACTAAATTTTCCATACCATGTCTATTTCACAAAATAACTGGTTTTTATTGTCCTGGTTGTGGGATAACAAGAATGTTTCTTTATTTATTTAAACTAGATTTTAAGAGTGCTTTCGAATCAAATCAATTAGTATTTATATTATTACCTTTATTTTTTATATATTTTGTTTTAGAAGTATTTTTTTATATGAAAAATAAACAAAATTTTATTAATAGTAAAAAGTTTAACATCTTATGGTTTTTTTTAATTATAATAGCAATAATATATGGAATTTTAAGAAACTTAAAAGCTTTTGATTTTTTAGCACCAAAATAAGTTAATTGATAAGATTAACTTTTTTTAAATTATATTGTATAATACCAAAAGAAATATGGGTGATTTGTTTGAAAATTAAAGAGTTAAAGCAAATGATGAATATTTTACATAACCAGTGGGAATTAGGTGAAGAAGAATCAAAAACAACTGGACCTTGGTGTGCTTATTATTTATTGTTTGATATATTATCAAAAGCAGAGCGAATGATAATAAAAAAATTAAATAATAAAGTGATGGGTTTTTGTGCTTATGAAAAAAGAGGTTCTAAAAAGTTTTTAATTAGAAAAAAATTTTATAAATCATTGAAACTTTTAATAGTGAAAAGTCCTTTTATAAAAGATAAAAAAGCTTTTGTAAGATATAATGGACTGTATGATAAAATAGAATCCAAATTTGATAATAAGTATGATGGAGATATTATTATTTTTATAGTTGATAAAAAACATCAAGGAAAAGGGTATGGAACTAAATTATTAAAAAAAGCTTTTGATTTTGCTAAAAAAGATAACATGAAAAAACTAAAAATAGTAACAGATGATGATTGTAACTATAAATATTATGAAAGTTTGGGTTTTAAAAAAATTTATGAAGAGCCAATTTATTTTGATAAAAATAAAAAGTATAAAGAAGAACAATTTATTTATGAAGTTAATTTAAAAGAAGGTGAATGAAATGAAGTATGACATAATAGTTGTTGGTGCTGGTCATGCAGGATGTGAGGCGGCACTAGCATCTGCTAGAATGGGAAAAAAAACACTTCTTATTACGATAAACATTAATAACATAGCAGATATGCCATGTAATCCATCAATTGGTGGTAGTGCTAAAGGTATCGTTGTAAGAGAAATAGATGCTTTAGGTGGAGAAATGGGACATAATGCTGATAAGACGCTACTCCAAATAAAGATGCTTAACAGATCTAAAGGACCGGCGGTTAGAAGCCTAAGAAGTCAAGCTGATAAAGTGACTTATAAAAAAGAAATGTTAAAAACTTTAGAAAATACCGAAAACCTAGAGATTTTAGAATCTATTGTTGCGGACCTTCTAGTTAAAGATAACAAAATAGAAGGTATAACAACGGAAGATGGCAAGACGTTATATTGTGATGCTTGCATATTAACAACGGGTACCTACTTAAAAGCAGATATATTAGTAGGTGATAAAAGAACACCTGAAGGACCTCATGGGGAGAAAAGGTCTAACTTTTTAAGTGATAATTTAGCTAAACTAGGGTTTAAATTACTTCGTTTAAAAACCGGAACACCTCCTAGAATAGAGCGTTCTTCAATAGATTTTAGTAATCTTTCACGTGAAGACGGAGATGATGAAGAGTTAACCTTTAGTTTTGATGATATAGCATATTATGATTATAAGAACCAGGTACCATGTTATTTAACTTATACAAATGAAAAAACCCATAAAATAATCATGGATAACTTAAATAAATCAGCGATGTATGGCGGATTTTATGAACACTTAGGTACTGGACCTAGATATTGTCCTTCAATTGAAGATAAAGTAGTAAGATTTAAAGATAAAGAAAGACACCAATTATTCTTAGAACCTGAAAGCGTATATTATGATGATATATACTTACAAGGTTTTTCAACTTCTATGCCATATGATGTCCAAGAAGAAATGGTTCATTCACTAAAAGGACTTGAGCATGCTAAAATATTAAGATATGCATACGCAATTGAGTATGATGCAATAGACCCATTACAACTAAAACCATCTTTAGAGACAAAAGTAATTGAAAACTTATTTACCGCAGGACAAATAAACGGAACATCAGGTTATGAAGAAGCCGCGGGTCAAGGAATAATCGCAGGTATTAACGCCGTTTTAAAACTTAATAATAAAGAACCATTAATATTATCTAGAAGTGATGCTTATATTGGGGTTTTAATTGATGATTTAGTAACCAAAGGAACGATTGAACCATATAGATTATTAACTTCTAGAGCTGAGTTTAGACTTCTTTTAAGAAGTGATAACGCTGATTTAAGATTAAGTAAAAAAGGATATGACGTAGGATTACTTCCTTACGAAAGATATGATAAATTACTAAACAAAAAAAGAGAAATAAATGAGTTAGAAGAAGAGATTAAAACCATTACTTTTCCAGAAGAAAAATGTAATTTATCCGAATATTTAAAAAGGCCAGAAGTCAAAATAATAGATTATAAAGATAGGTTTTCTAAAGAGTATTCTAAAGAAGTACTAGAGCAGGTAGAAATAAATCATAAGTATGAAGGTTATATAGCCAAGGCTAAAAAAGAAGCCGAAAAAATGATTAAGCTCGGTAAAAAACAAATACCTGATGACATTGATTATAAAAAGGTTGATAATTTAGCTACCGAAGCAAGACAAAAGCTAGAAAAAATAAGACCAAGAACGATAGATCAAGCAACGCGTATTAGTGGTGTTAACCCAAGTGATATAGCAATTTTAATGGTTTATTTAAAGAGGTATTATAATGAATAAAGAAGAATTTATAAAAGCTTTAAAATGTTTAAACATTAATATAACTGAAAAACAATTAATGGATTTAGATACCTATTATAAGATGCTTATAGAATATAACACCCATGTTAACTTAACTAGAATAACCGAAGAAAAAGAAGTTTACTTAAAACATTTTTATGACAGCTTAACACTGGTTAAAGTAATTAACTTAAATAATCAAACGCTTTTAGACATTGGAACTGGTGCCGGTTTTCCTGGACTTGTTTTAAAGATAATGTTTTCAAATCTAAAAGTTACTTTACTTGACTCTTTAAATAAAAGAATTACGTTTTTAAATGCTGTTATAGAAAAACTAAATTTAAAAGATGTAACTATAGTACATGGTAGAGCAGAAGAATATGCTAAAGATAATAAAGAAAAATTTGATATAGTAACGTCTCGTGCGGTTGCAAATTTAAATACTTTATCCGAGTTATCAATTCCTTTTGTAAAAATTGGTGGATGCTTTATCGCGATGAAAGCAGATGCAAAAGAAGAAATAAAAAACGCCCAAATCGCCATTAAAACACTTGGGGGAGTTATAAAAGAAAACGTTGTTTTTGAGCTTCCGTATGAAAACGCTGCAAGATCTCTTATAAAAATAGAAAAAAAATATAAAACAAGCGTTAAGTATCCTAGAAAATTTAGTGAAATTAAGAAAAAGCCATTGTAATAAGGCTTTTTTTATTGTATTATTTGTATAGAATAGGGGATGGCTATCATGTATGATAATAAGAATAATAATCAAAATTTTAATAATGGAAATGATAATGGAATGGTAAGACCTCTTTTTGAAAATGATTTTAAGACTATTCCAGGAAATAATGGAATCCAGCAACCAGAGTTTAGTGGCAACTTAGGATATCAACCTCAAATGAATCAATCTTCTTTTGGGTATCAAAACCAACCGGTTAATTCTTTTAACAACTCATTTACTTCACAAACAACACCGACACCTGATTTTATGAATAATTCATATGGAAATCCATTATCTATGAATCAGCCCTCATCCGTTGATATACCACCAGAGCTTGGGGAAATAAAAAACTTAAATGAAGCTACCATCGCAAGTGCACCAACAATGGATGTTTTAAATCCAATGAACATCATGAACACAACTCCAAATCAGCCACAAGATCGTTTAGATGCTTATGAAAGTGGAAGCCTAAACATTCCAAATCAAGGGTATTTTTATGAACAACAATTTGTAAATCAACCCCAAAATTATCAACCAAACCAGCAGTTTATAAATCAACCACAAAATTATAACGTATTAGGTTCAGCACCATATGAAATGCCTATTTCCAATATTCCGTCTAATCAATTTAATAATGCCAATCAACCTAATACTTCCTTTAGTGGCAATCCTTATAATACTTTTGAAATGCCATATCAACCTAATCCACAATCTAGTGAAACACCAACATTTAATTCAGTAGATAATTTAAAACAAACACCTATCCAAGGCGAAGTAAGTGCGTTTCCTTTAGAAAATCGGTTAGAACAAAATCAAAATGAGCCTAAAGAAAGCACTGATACTGATGTTAATGATAATGATAATGATAATATATCATCTGATAAAGAAACCCAAGAAGCAGCAGATATAGATTATAACATTGTTCAAGATGATAAATTAAGTGAAGATAAAAATGAAAGTAAAAATTTATCTGATTTAGGAATTGAAAACGCCTACGATGAACCTGATATGCTTGATATAATGGATATTACTGATGATGAATCAAGTGATGATAGTAAAGCAAAAAGCATATCTTATAACGAAACTCTCGATAATATTAAAAAAATAATTGAGGATTTAAAATCAAAGGGTGCAAAAATTGATTTAGAAGAGTTTGATTTTGAGCAAATGTATCAATTAATTATTAAAATAAATAAATAAAAGTTTATTTATCAATAATATTAATATAGTAAATACAAGGAGGTTTAACTATGAAACTAGGACTTGCAAATGATCATAGAGCATATAAAGTAAAGGAAGAATTAAAAGAACTGCTAGAAGGTTATGATATAGTTGATTATGGTTGTTATTCTAACGAAAGAGTAGATTATCCTAAATACGCCTTAACCTTAAGCTCCGCTGTAAAAAATAAAGAAGTAGACTTAGGTATTGTCATGTGTGGTACTGGCATAGGTGTTAGTATTTGTTGTAATAAAGTAAAAGGTATTAGGTGTGCAAAAATTGATAACAAATCCGAGGCTAAGTCTGCAAAAGAACACAACAACGCAAACATATTAGCGTTTGGGGCACAATTTCATACTGCAAAAGAAATAAAAGAAATGTTAGATATATTCGTTAATTCGACTTTTCTTTCAGATCCTTGTTATAAAATTAGAATTGAACAAGTAGAAAAATACGAGGAAACTAATGAGTATTAAGTTTATTTTATATTGTATTTTTATTCCTTTTTGTATATGGATAGTTACGTCAACAAATTTAGATAAAATATTTAAAAAAAATAGTATTATGCAAATACATTCGCTTTATTTGATACTTTCCCTTATTTTATCATACTTATTAGTAAATTTTTTTGTTGATTTATATGGTACCATTAGTCTCCTATAAGGAGAAAATATGAAAAAAATTTTATTATTTACCTTATTAATAATTTTAATTCCGCTTTTTATTGTAGGACTTAGTAATTCTGAGAAAATAATAAATAAAATTAAATATGGCAGTTATAATAATAAAGTAATAAGAGTTAAACAAAACGAGACTGGTGAAATAATAAACGTACCATTAGAAGAATATGTAATTGGTGTTGTAGCAGGTGAAATGCCTGCTTCGTTTAATGTTGAAGCATTAAAAGCCCAAGCGGTAGCATCTAGAACATATGCTTTAAAACAAGCAGAATCAAGCAATAATAATTATGATGTAACAGATGGGACACAAAACCAAGTGTATATAAATTATAATGACATGAAACAAAAATGGCAAAAAAGTTATGAGGACAATTTATCAAAAGTAAAAAAAGCAGTACAAGAAACCAAAGGTGAGGTTGTTTTATATAATAATAATTTAATAGATGCAATGTTTTTTTCAACAAGTAATGGATATACAGAAAATAGTGAAAATGTTTTTTCTTCATCAAAACCATATCTTGTAAGCGTAGATTCGGCTTGGGACAAAACGGAATCCCCTGTTTTTAATAGTTCTAATGAAGTTTCTAAATCGGAGTTTTTATTTAATTTGGGACTTACTGATTCTGATAACATAATAATAAGTGATGTTAAAAAAACAAACACAGGCCGAATAATTAGTTTGTCTATTAATGGTAAAAGTTTTGATTCTGATAAAATAAGATCTATTTTCGGTTTAAGATCAACTAGTTTTGATATTAGTATTTCTAACGATAAAGTAATTTTTAACGTAATAGGATATGGCCATGGTGTTGGCATGAGTCAGTATGGTGCTAACGGAATGGCAAAAGAAGGATATAATTATAAAGACATTTTAAAACATTATTATAAAAATTGTGATATAAAAAAAATAAATTAGTGTATATTTTTTTACCTTTCGTTAAAACTTAAAATGAGAGGTGAAAAAAAATGAAAAAAAGAAGATTAAAACCATTTGTAAAAGTGTCAATTTTGGGAGCATTTTTAATCATATGTTTGGTATCAATTACTTTGTTAACCAAAGATAACACTAGTACGGTATCAAAAAGTAATAATGATTTTACTTATGTAAATGATTATATTTTTGATAGTTATTATCCTGTTGTAAAGGCAGAAGAAAAACTTATTAGGCCATATACTAATGAAAATGTTAGTATTTACAAGAATTTTTATGATAAAGATGCAAGTGAAGAAGAACAACAAAATTCAATAATTTATCATGAAGGAATATACATGCAAAATTCAGGGATAAGTTATAAAGCTGACGAAGCGTTTGATGTTGTGGCATCTTTGTCTGGTACTGTAACTAACATAACAGAAGATTCGTTATTAGGTAAAACAGTAGAAATAAGAAATTCAAATGAAGTAATTACTACTTATCAATCATTAGGTGAAGTTTTAGTAAAAAAAGGTGATACCATAACGCAAGGTCAAGTAATTGCAAAAAGTGGAACATGTTCTTTAAATACTGACATAACCCAAGGATTACATTTTGAAATGTATAAAAATGGCAGTGTAATCAATCCAGAAAAATACTATGATAAACCAATAAAAGATTTAGTAAATAACTAGTTAATTATATTACTAAAACAATTATAAAATTAGGGAAAAAATGAAAAATAAAGATATTGGAATTGATTTGGGAACTGCTAACATACTTATATATGTAAAGGGTGAGGGAATTGTTCTTTCTGAACCTAGCGTAGTGGCAATTGATAAAGAATCTGGTAAAGTTCTTGCAATCGGCCAAAAAGCACATGAAATGATAGGTCGTACTCCAGGAAGTGTTTTAGCAATCAAGCCTTTAAAAGATGGAGTTATTGCAGATTTTGATAAAACCGAAATCATGTTAGATTATTTTATAAAAAAAATAAAAGGTAAAACGTTGTTTAGTAGACCAAGGATCCTAATATGTTGTCCTTCTAACATAACCCAAGTTGAAAAAAATGCAATTAGAGAAGTTGCCGAAAGAACTGGTGCAAAAAGGGTATACGTAGAAGAAGAACCAAAAGTTGCAGCGGTAGGTGCAGGGCTTGAAATTGGAATGCCAAGCGGAAATATGGTAATTGATATCGGTGGTGGCACTACTGATATAGCAGTTTTATCACTTGATGGAATCGTTTATAGCGAATCTATTAAAGTGGCAGGAAACACTTTTGATGTTGACATAATAAAATACGTAAAAAATAAGTATAAATTACTAATTGGTGAAGTAACTGCAGAACAAGTAAAAATAAAAATAGGAACCGTTCTTGATGATGTAAAATCTAAATCAATGAAAGTAAGAGGAAGAGATTTAATTACTGGTTTACCAAAAACAATTAACATAACGTCCGAAGAAGTAAAAGAAGCGATAAAAGATAGTGTTCAAATGATTATTCATTCAACTAAAACGGTACTTGAAAAAATTGAACCTGAAATATCTGCTGATATAATTGATAAAGGAATTGTTTTAACCGGTGGTGGAGCTTTATTAGAAGGATTAGATAAACTAATTGAAAAAGAGATAAAAGTCCCGGTTAAAATAGCTAAAAGTCCCATTACTTGTGTAGCGGAAGGAACTGGAATTATTTTAGAAAATTTAGCATAAAAAGAATTCAAAAATTATAATGAATTCTTTTTATTTTTTATGATATAATTAAAATCGGGTGAGTACTATGATTAATTGTATAATTTGTGAAGATAATAATCTTGTTAGAGAATTTCATGAAAAAATTATCGCCAAAGTGGCTCTGCCATATGATTTTAATTATGAGGTTTACTCATGTGATAAATACAGTGCAAAACTAAAGAACTTAATAAATACACCATCTGATATTAAAGTGTATTTATTAGATTTAGAATTACCTAATAAATCAGGAATAGATATAGCACATGAAATAAGAAGGGTAGATTGGGATAGTGTTATAATCATTCTTACTTCCCATGATGAACTAGAATTAAAATTACTTAAAGAAAAATTATTAATATTAGATTTTATATCTAAATTTGATGATTATGAAAAAAGACTAAGTGAAACATTGGATATAATAATTAAAAAAGTAGATACTAAAAAGATGATAAGTTTTAAAAGTAATAAAGAGTTACACTATGTTAAATTAGATAATATTTTATATGTCAATAAAGATAATGATACCGATAAAACAAAAGTTGTAACCATAGATAATGAATATTTAATAAGAGATAGTTTATCAAACTTTTTAAAACGTTTAGACTCTAGATTCTTTCAAACCCATAGAGCATGTTACGTTAATTTAAATAAAATTAAAATGGTGGATTTTAAAAATAGCATTATATATTTTAATAATGATAAAAGCACAGATTATTTATCAAGAAATTATAAAAAAGAATTGAGGAAGGTATTATGAGTGTGGAAAAAGTTATTGTCGGATTGGTAGTTGGGATATTTCAAGGATTGTCGAATTCTTATATGATATTTAATCAAATAAATGGCATGGAAAAAACAAATAAAATAAAATTTACAATAATTATGTGTATTTATTGTTTTATTGGATTTTTATTTATACCAAATAATATAAGATTTTTGGTGTTTTTATTAGTTATTTTCTTGAATTCATATTTTGTATTAAACATAAGAGATAAAAATGTTATTTTATATGCATTTAATGCTGGATTAATACTTGTTATTGCTGAACTAGTTATATCATTAGTTTTAGTAATTATAGGGTTAAACTCAGTAGAAATAGTTGAGAATAATTTATACAATCTTCTTGCAAATGTCTTGATATCAATCTTCTCAATAGTTTTAATAAAGCTCCCATTTATTAAAAAAATTATAAAAAAGGAAATAAATATATTTATAAAAAATAAAAACCTTATAAAATATTTATATATTTTTCTTGTTATATTATATCTAATTGCGCTTAAAAATGGATTTGAATTCTTATTGAAATCAAATTATTATATTAACGTAATATTTATGGCGGGTATAATTTTGATAATAACTATAATAATTAGAAATGAGTATAAGTATGATGAGATAAAAAGTGAATATAAAAACATGTTAAATCACGTAACAAAATATGAAAAAATTATAACTGAGCAAGGTAAGACTAATCATGAATTTAAAAATCAATTAATGGTAATACGAGGTTATGCACAAATGAATTCTCCTAAGCTTATTGAATACTTAGACTCGGTTATAGAAGATTCTAAAAAGACTCATAGTAGTTATTTAACTAGTCAGTTAAATAAATTTCCAGCTGGTGGTATAAAAGGTTTACTTTATTATAAATTATCTACGATGGATGAAGAAAACATAAAATATGAGTTAAATGTTGAATCAGGAGTTAAAATAAGGCTTGATACTTTAGGAACAGAAACTTACAAAAACATTACGAAAATACTTGGTGTATTATTTGATAATGCAATTGATTCAGCAAAGAAAAGTAATTCAAAAAAGATTATAATTGACGTTGTTAAGAAAACAAATTTAGTAACGTTTAGTATCTATAATACTTATAAAGGTAAAATTGATATTGATAAAATAGGAACTGGTTTTACAACAAAAGGATATGGTCATGGTTATGGTTTAAGATTAATAAAAGATATTATTGAAAGTAGTAATATTTTTGAGATTGAAAACAGTCTTGAAAACGAATATTACGTAACTAAGTTAACTATTAAAACTAAAAAGAAACAAGAAAAAAAGAAAAAGTGATTTTACAATACTTTTTCTTTTATTTATTTAACATAGATGTAGGCATTTTAGGCTCATCTATAAAAACAACAACACATCCAGTTGTTGCGGTTGCTGCCACTAATGCACCTAAAGCTGACACTATTGAAACTAACACTGCTTTCATTATTTGTTACTTCTCCTTTCCTAGATTATTTAACCACCTAAATCTAAGTGCTTAAACCATAATTAACATAGTTTTTATAAGGCATTTTAAATGCTTTATAAGTAACTGGTATTATAAGTATACATTCTATTATTAATCCAATAACCATACAATTTATTATTAAACTATTATGTATAAACAAAGTTATGATAAAGTATGTTAATGTAACTATTATAGAAAGAAATTTATACATGATTCTTTTTTTCTTTTTTATAAGAGGTCTTTTTACTGTGTCGGATGGTGCATACTTGAACATTATCACTAGTATTATTAAATAAAGTATGTATAAGACCTCTTTATTTATCGTGATATATTTACATAAGAAAGCTCCTGTTAAGAATATCATGCTGGATAATATAAGACATATAAAGCTTTTATTCGCGTGCATACCAAATGCAAATAATCTTATAAAGTTAAATGCTATTAATAAATATAATAATTCTTTAAATATTCCTAAGATTAAAGCACAAGAAAATATTATTATCGATTTTGTTATTGTAAGGTATATTCCTTCAACTCCATACATTATTTCATCAATTTTATCGTTCGAATAGTTTGGATATTGTTTTTTTATTTCCCTCTTAATTTTTTCTAAAAGACGTTTTTTCATACTACTTTTATTGCCTCCGCTTTTTTATTCCAAAACAATTCTATATTAAAACAATAATAAATTTTAAAAAAAGTATTTAAAAGTTACATTTTTAAAGAAAATTATTAAATGTTTATAAAAATGATAAAATAAATACCTTTTATATACAAAAAACTACCTTTCATGTTAAAACGAAAAAAACAGATGACGTTAATAGTATGATAAACACACTCGCCCGCGAAAAATGTCGAAATTTGATGAACGGAAGAGTATTGAAAACATTTGCTTATAGCGGTATAGTAGAGTTGTAAGCAATAAGGGAAGTGAGGTGTATAATTGATGGTAAGAGTGGGAAAGATTAAGTGGTTTAATAATGATAAAGGCTATGGCTTTATCGAAGGCGAAAATGATGAAGACATATTCGTTCATTATTCTGCTATTAAACAAGATGGTTACAAAAGTCTTTCTGAGGGTCAAATAGTTGAGTACGAATTATTAGAAACGGAAAAAGGTTTACAAGCTATCAATGTAAAAGAAGTATCAAATGCTACTGTAAAACAGTAGCATTTGTCTTTATATTATGATATAATCTGATTATAGGAGGAATATATTATGAGATATAACATTCGTGGTGAAAAAGTAGAAATTACACCATCTATACGTTCTTATATTGAAGAAAAAATAGGAAAGTTGGATAAATATTTTGAAAAACCAAATGACATTACTGCAAACGTTGTAATAAAGGTTCGTGGAAAAGAACAAAAAATTGAAATAACTATACCAGCAATGCGTTATACTTTAAGAAGTGAAGAATCTCATGATGATTTGTACGCAGCAATTGATCTTACGGTTGATAAACTTGAACGACAAATTAGAAAAAATAAAACAAAAATTAACTCTCGAATAAAGAAAAATGTTATTCAAAATTTTGAGATGGATTTAGAAGATAACTTTGAAGATGATAATATAAAGATTTTTAAAAGAAAAAAAATAGATATGAAACCGATGGATGAAGAAGAAGCGATACTACAAATGAACATGTTAGGGCATTCATTCTTTGTGTTTAAAAATACTAGTACGAATTCAATTTGCGTACTTTATCTAAGAAAAGATGGTAATTACGGAATTATCGAAACAAATTAGAAATAAACTTAAAAGAAAATAATTAATTAATCTTTAATTATTCTCTTTTTTTTGTTACAATGTTTCTTGTGGGAGATGATAATTATGTTGAAATTTTTAAAGAAAATATTTGATCATGAATATAAAGAACTAGAAAAATTTAAATTAATAGCAAACGAGGTTTTTTTACTAGAAGATAAATATTCTAAAATGTCTAATAAGCAACTTCAAGGTATGACAGAAAAATTAAAAAAACGCTTATTAAATGGAGAGGATATTAATGATTTAATACCTGATGCATTTGCTCTTGTTAGAGAAGCTGCTTATCGTGTAATAGGAGAAAAACCTTTTTATGTCCAGGTATTAGGTGCACTTGCTATTCATTTTGGTAACATAGCAGAAATGAAAACAGGTGAGGGTAAAACTTTAACTTGCGTAATGCCAGCTTATTTAAATGCTTTAACAGGTAAAGGTGTACACGTTGTTACTGTAAACGAGTATTTAGCAACCCGTGATGCTAATTGGATGGGTCAAATATACAAATTTTTAGGTTTAACTGTTGCGGTTAATTTACGTGAAATGTCATCTAAGGAAAAAAAGGAAGCTTATAATTGTGATATTCTTTATTCTACTAATAATGAGTTAGGCTTTGATTACCTAAGAGACAATATGGTTGTAAGAGCTGAAGATCGTGTTCAAAGGCCACTTAATTTTGCAATAATTGATGAGGTTGATTCGGTTTTAATAGATGAAGCAAGAACACCTTTAATTATTTCTGGTGGAGTAATGAAATCAGCTAATCTTTATAAAGATGCAGACAGATATGTTAAGACTTTAAAAGAAAATGAAGATTATACGATTGATGAAAAAACAAGGGATATAACTTTAACCGATCAAGGAACGGCAAAAGCAGAAAGGTATTTTAGAGTTAATAATTTGTATGACATAGATTACTCTGCTTTGGTTCATCATATAAATCAAGCTTTAAAGGCAAATTACACAATGCATAATGATGTTGATTATGTGGTTCAAGATGGAAGAATTATAATAGTGGATCAATTTACTGGTAGACTTATGCCTGGAAGAGCTTTTTCTGATGGCCTTCATCAAGCAATAGAAGCTAAAGAAAACGTTCAGATTCAAGAAGAAACAAAGACACTTGCAACAATTACGTTCCAAAATTATTTTAGAATGTATGAAAAATTATCTGGTATGACAGGTACAGCAAAAACGGAAGAAGAAGAATTTAGAAATATATATAATATGTTTGTAATTGAAATACCTACTAATTTACCGGTAATAAGAGAAGATGCGGCAGATTTAATTTACTCAACTAAAGAAGAAAAGTATAAAGCAATTATAAACGAAATTAAACAAAGGCACGAAACTGGACAACCTATACTTGTTGGTACGATTGCTATTGAAACTAGTGAATTAATAAGTGGAATGCTAAAAAAAGCGCATATTAAGCACGAAATATTGAATGCGAAAAATCATGCGAGAGAAGCTGAAATAATTGCAAAAGCTGGTGAAAATGGCGCTGTTACTATTGCTACTAACATGGCAGGACGTGGTACTGATATTAAGCTCGGTAAAGGTGTTAAGGAACTTGGAGGTTTGTGTGTAATTGGAACAGAAAGACACGAATCAAGGCGTATAGATAATCAGTTAAGAGGACGTGCAGGTCGTCAGGGAGATCCAGGATTTAGTCAGTTTTTTGTATCTTTTGAAGATGATTTAATGGTTAGGTTCGGAACGGATAGATTTAAAACCATTTTGGAAATGGCGGGTTTAAATAGCGAAAGAAACATGAGAAGTAAGACGATCACAAGATCAGTTGAAACAGCTCAAAAAAGGGTAGAAGGCAATAACTTTGATAGTCGTAAGCATTTATTGCAGTTTGATGATGTAATGGGTAAACATCGTGAAATAATGTATGCTAGAAGGAACCAAATTTTAGACAATGATAATATTCACGAGATGGTGTTAGATACAATTAAAGACCACGTTTCTAGTGTAGTAAGACGTCATACTAATGAACATGGTTTGATAGTTGAAAACGATTGTAATGAGATTGTAGAATACGTAAACGAAAATTTACTTAAATCTTCAAACTTGAAGTTGTCAGAAATATTAAATAAAGAAGTAAATGAAATTATTGAAGTAATTGAAAACAAGGTTATAAAAGAATATGAAACTAAAATATGTGAACTTCCAGAAGAAATAAGAAATGATTTTGAAAAAGCGATAACTTTAAGGGTTATCGATGGTCATTGGATGGAACACATTAATACCATGGATCATTTAAGAGAAAGTGTCTCATTAAGAGGTTATGCTAACGAAGATCCGCTTCAGGCATATATAAGAGAAGGCTTTGAATTGTTTGATAATATGCAAGAAAAAATAAATAAAGATATTACTCTTTACCTATTAAAAGCAGAAATTAGACAAAATTTGGAAGTTAAGCAAGTAAAAGGAAATACAAACGAAGCTAAGAATACTGCTCCTAAAAAGACCATAAAAAAAGGTAAAAAAATCGGTCGTAATGATCCGTGTCCTTGTGGTTCGGGAAAGAAATATAAACAATGTTGTGGAAAAAACGCATAAATAAAGGGAAAAATCAATTTTAATAAAAATAAAAATTGGTTCGGATTTTTATGAAATGTCCACCAAATATTAAGTAGTAAAATAAGGGTGTGAACAAGTATTTAATTTGTTGACACCCTTTAATTTAATAGAATGGAGGGAATAATTATTGAAAAAAGATTTAATAACAACAGAAATAATTGTTAAAGAAAATAAAGTGGGAATATTAAGAATAGGAAATGTTAATTATATTTCATTAACAGACTTAGCAAGGTATCAAAATTCAAGTGATCCATCTTTTACAGTAAAGAACTGGTTAAGAAGA
>CASEKZ010000044.1 GCA_949288625.1 uncultured bacterium
ATGCGCTTCCACAATCACCGCAATTATTTAAGCAGCTACTTATGGTGGGTGGTATAGAGAAGTATTTTCAAATCGCTAAATGTTTTAGGGATGAGGATTTAAGAGCTGATAGACAACCTGAATTTACTCAAATAGATATGGAAATGAGTTTTGTTGATGAAAATGATGTAATGGATGTTACCGAAAAACTAATTGCATACGTATTTAAAAAGGTAAAAAACATTGATATTAAATTACCACTTTATAAGATGAAGTATGATGATGCAATTAACTTATATGGCTCTGATAAACCTGATTTAAGGTTTGATATGCAAATAAAAGATTTAACAGGTATTTTTAAAAATACTGATTTTGGTGTTTTTAAAAAAGTATTAGATGAAAATGGAGTAATAAATGGTATTTTAGTTAAAGACTGTGCTAGTAAATATTCTCGAAAATCATTAGATTCTTTAACTGAATTTGTTAAAACTTATAGAGCATCTGGTCTTGCGTACTTAAAATTTGATAAAGAAATAACGGGTTCAATAGCAAAGGTAGTTTCTTTTGATGAACTAAACGCTATTAAAGATGAATTAAAAACGAACGATAATGATTTGCTTTTAATTGTTTCTGGAAAATATAATATAGTTAAAACTGCTTTAGGAGCTTTAAGGTGCAAATTAGCTAAAGAATTGAATTTAATTGATTATGCAAATTATAAATTATTATGGGTAACCGATTTTCCATCTTTTGAATGGAGTGATGAAGAACAAAGATATGTATCACAACATCATCCTTTTACGGCACCAAAAGATGAAGATGTTGAAAAACTTATAACCGATAAGGCAAATTGTTATAGTAAAGCTTATGATATTGTTATAAACGGTTATGAGGCGGGTGGTGGTTCTATTCGTATTCATGATCAAGAAGTTCAAAGTAAAATGTTTAAAGCATTGGGGTTAAGCGATAGTGATGTTAAAAATAAGTTTGGTTTTTTTGTTGATGCTTTAAAATATGGAACACCACCTCACGGAGGTTTGGCTCTGGGTCTTGATAGATTAACCATGTTACTTGCAAACACCGAAAACATAAAGGATGTTATTGCTTTCCCAAAAACAACGTCCGCAAGTTGTTTAATGAGTGAATGTCCTAACTCGGTTGATGAAAAACAACTTGAAGAACTAAAAATAAAAACGGTTGATTAATTCTTTACGTCAAAGAACTTTTATAAGTTCTTTTTATTGTTTTTTAAATTAAAATAATATATAATAAACTTAGGTTAGAAATAAGAATAGGAGTGGTATTATGAAAGATGAAATATTAGGATTAGAATCTGACTTTGCCAATAACGAATATTTTGGTACTAACGTATGGACGGAAGAAAAGTACCGGGTGTTAAGTGGTAAAGTACCGGTTTTATTATCTGCTCCTCATTCCGTTAATCAAATTAGAGGAGATGACGTAAGAGACGCGGAAAAATTCACTGGGGCACTTACAAGATATTTAAGTAGTGCTACTGGTTCATACGCAATATTTCAACTTTTTACCCATGCCGACCCTAATAGTGATGAAGAACATAATTACAAAAATGGTATTATTAATTTGATTGAAGCATATAAAATAAAACTACTTATAGATATTCATTCAAGTACCTTTAAGGATGATACGGATATAGACGTTGTTACTAACCAAAGAACCACTTTATGTGGAATGGAAGATTTACCTTTAAAAATAAAAGAAATCGCTTTAAAGTATAACGTAAAAGTAGATGAAAATAACGTTCCTAATAAATCACGTGAAAACGAAATAATCGCGGTTGCATCATTGGTTTGTGGTATACCTTCAATAAGAATAGTTATTAATAATAAAAAATTAGACATAATGAATAACGAGGAAAGCTTTAAAGGCATATGTAAGACACTTGAGGAGTTTATTTCGTCATTTAATAGCGTAAACTAACTAAATAAAGCTTGAATATAATAGCAGTAAAGTGGTATAATATATATGACCTAAAGGTATCGTGAACTAGCACGTTTAACCCGCTAACTATCTATAAGGGAATCAGAATCAATGGTGGTGTGCATGCTTAATTTATTTAAGAAGCCTAAAGCCATTGTGGGATGCCCACCTGCTTTTGGGCAGGTTATATTGCTAGGTAAACGACCCTTCGGGTCTTTTTTATTTACTATTTTTTAAATAAATTATATAATTTATTATGGTGGTTTTATGAATTTGGATAGAAGTATAAAATTAATAGGAAAAAATAATGTAAAGAAATTAAACAACTTAAAAGTTCTAATTGTTGGTTTGGGTGGTGTCGGTGGTATGACACTTGAGATGTTAGTTAGAAGTGGTATAGAAAATCTTATTATAATAGATTATGATGATTTTGAGGAAAGTAACATAAACAGGCAATTATTATGTACTCAAAAAAGCATTGAAAAACATAAGACAGATGAAGCAATAATAAGGGTAAAAAGCATAAATCCTTTATGTAGTATAAAAAAATATGATGTAAAAATTAATAGGGATTTTTTATGTGAAAATAACTTGAAGGTTGATTACATAATTGATGCTTGTGACGATGTTAATGCTAAAATAGAACTTATTAAGTATGCCTTGGATAAAAATATAAAAATAGTTTCTTGCATGGGTACGGGAAACAAACTTGACCCAGCAAAACTAAAAATAACTAATATATGGAAAACACAGTATGATCCTTTAGCTAAAAAAATAAGGCAATACTTAAGAAAAGAAAATATAACGGATAAAATTCCAGTTGTAACTTCGGAAGAAAGGCCACTTGTAAAAAACATAAAAGAAATACCATCTTTAGCATTAGTACCTAACGCTGCTGGAATACTTCTTGCTAGTTATGTTATAAATGATATTATAAAAATTTGTTAATAAATTACGTTAAAAGCCTAAGATTAACGCATATAAATATATTGATGATAAAAGAATTTATGAATAGTAAGAAAAATATGTAAAATGATTTGTTTTATATATAGGTAGTGTTTTTATATTAGAAAATATAATTTTATTTTATGTTCTTATTGTATAAACATTAATTAAATGTTACAATAATTATTGTAATAATAGGGAGTTGAATTTATGAAAAAGAAAAGTATATTATTTGGTTTATTAATCGTAGTATCATTTATCTTTACGATGAAAGTTAATGCTGCAAGTATAAGGTGTACACCAACTAGTGTATATGTTGGAGATCAAATAACTTGTACTATATCAGATGTAGCTGATGACGAAGAGGTAAGTGTTACAACAAGTCTAAACCGTGT
>CASEKZ010000045.1 GCA_949288625.1 uncultured bacterium
TCATAGTGCCGCTGACTTAAAACTCGTTTTTTTACTTAACAATAAAAATAGTTATGAGTATGCTAAGTATTTTCCTCATGTTTGGAGTGAGAATAAACAAACTAGGTATTACGCAAACAATATGGAAGAAATGAAAGCTATTTCAGATGGTTTGCTTAAAGAGTTTAACAAACGAAAGATTGCTATTAAAAACGCTGGTAAGGATGAGCATAAAGATGTAAAAGGTAAAATAGGTTATAAAAACTTTTCTTGTTATTATCTTATAATTTGTGATTGTTATAGAAAGATAAAGGATTTTGACATAATTAACGAGCTTTTAAAAGCTGATGAGAATTATGGATTTTCACTTTTCTTCGTTGATTCAAATCTCGGTGGCATACCACCTACATGTTCTTCTTTTGTTTTTATTGAAAAAGAAAAAAGCTATATATTAGAACCTAAGGGTGAAAATAACATAACAAGAGCTTTTACCTTGAATAATCTTCCGGTTATAAACATGGAGTTAATATCTGCTAGTTTATCTAACATACCAATAATGGCTAAAGAAGGTAAATCAGAATTACCAAAGAGTCTTACTTTTTTAGAGATGTATAACGTATCTAAAATTGAACAACTTAACATTCTTAACAGATGGGAAATTAATGATCCGGTAACCAACTTAAAAACACCGATTGGAATACACGCCGATAAAGAGTTGTTCATTCTTGACTTACATGAAAAAGCCCATGGACCGCACGGACTTATCGCGGGTTCTACTGGTTCAGGTAAATCAGAATTTATAATAACGTTTGTTTTATCGATGGCGATTAACTTTCATCCAAACGAAGTTCAATTCGTACTTATCGACTATAAAGGTGGAGGACTTGCAGGAGCATTTGAAAACCGGGAAAAAGGAATATGTTTACCACATCTAGCGGGGACTATAACCAATCTTGATACGGCCGAGATGAATAGAACGCTTGTTTCTATAAATAGTGAACTTAAAAGAAGGCAAAGAAAGTTTAATGAGGTTCGTGATAAGTTAGGAGAAGGAACCATTGATATATATAAGTATCAAAAATTATATAGACAAGGAGTAATAAAAGAGCCTATCGCACACTTATTTATTATTTCAGATGAGTTTGCGGAATTAAAAAGCCAGCAGCCAGAATTCATGAGTGAGCTTATATCTACCGCTCGTATTGGTCGTTCATTAGGAGTACACTTAATTTTAGCAACCCAAAAGCCAAGTGGTGTTGTAAACGATCAGATATGGGCAAACTCGAAGTTTAAGATATGTCTTAAGGTTCAGGATAGAGGAGATTCCATGGAGATGCTTAAAAGACCGGATGCCGCAAGCATAAAAGAAACTGGTAGATTTTATTTACAAGTTGGGTATGATGAATACTTTGACATTGGTCAGTCGGGTTATTCTGGAGCAAAGTATGTTCCGTCTGATCGGGTAATAAAAAAAGTAGATGATTCCATTAACTACATTAATAATATTGGTTATGATGTAAAAACAATTAGTGATCAAATCGAAAATAATAAGTTAAATGATTTAGGTGATCAATTAACAAACATCGTAAGGTATATTGTTGATATAGCCAAGAAAGAAAAAATAAAAATTCAAAAATTATGGCTTAGCAGTATCCCAGAGATTATTTATCTTGATGATTTAAAAGAAAAGTATGAATATCAACCAAAATCATATGAGATTAATCCAATAATTGGAGAGTATGATAATCCTTCTAGCCAAACCCAAGGGCTTTTAACGATAAATTTAACAAAAGTTGGAAGTGCTCTTGTGTATGGAATAAGTGGTAGTGGGAAGGAGAATTTACTAACTACGTTAATAACGTCAATATGTACTGAACATTCACCGGATGAAGTAAATTTATACATAATGGATTTCGGAGCAGAAACTCTTAAGATTTTTAATAAGTTTCCTCAAGTGGGATCAATAATAACGCAAGAGGATAATGACTTAATGCTAGATACGTTAATCATGTTAGAAAAAGAGTGCGAGCGAAGAAAAAATTTGTTTATTGATTATGCTGGAAATTATAATAATTACATAAACGAAAGTGGTCAAAAACTTCCACTATTAGTTTTAGTAATAAATTATTATGAAATATTTGCTGAGTCAAATCCAAAAATAGCTGAAGCTTTAAATAATATGATAAGGGATTGTGATAAATACGGACTTAAGTTTGTTGTTACAACCGCAACTAATAATTCGATTAGAATGAGGGTAGCTCAGTTATTTCAAAATAAAATATCCCTTCAGCAAAATGATCCTATGGAATATAGATCTTTGGTTGGAGCACCTAAAGGAGTCATTCCTAAAAAGATGTTTGGCCGTGGTATAGTATCACTTGAGGGTACGGGTTATGAATTTCAAACGGCATATATTTCCGAGAAAACAAAGATTAATAAAACCATAAGAGAGTTAGCTCAAACGCTAAATGAGCGATTTAAGACAAAAGCGTTATCAGCTGCTAAACTACCGGAGGTTGTAACTTATGATATGGTATCGTCTAAAATAGAAAACATCCAAAACGTTCCAATTGGATATTCTTTAGATACGAAAGAGTTATTTACTTACGACTTTGATAAAGATTGTGTAACGATGATGCTTTCAAATAACTTAGATAATGCAAAAGGCTTTGTATACGCACTTAATAAGATATTTGAAAACACCGCTAATACTGACGTTTTAGTAATTGATACAACAGCTACTTTAGAGCAACAAAACGTTACCAAGGAAATTATGAATAAAAACTTTAATAATGCATTAATAAACATAATAAAAGAGGTTAATAAAGAAGCCGAAGGTAAGAAAAGAGTATTTATATTTTATGGATTTGAAAAGTTTAAAAATAGCATTCAAGATAATTATTTACAATATTATAACTCACTTTTTGAAAACATAAATAAATTCAAGAACTCAAAGATGATTTTAGTTGATAATTATGAATCGTTTAAAAAAGTAGAAATAGAAAATTGGTATCTTAATGCTATTAATAACGCAGATGGTATATGGATAGGAGAAGGTGCGTTAGAGCAAAACCTTATTAAGTTTGATAATGCATCTGATAGCATAAGAAAAGAAACATTTAATGATTTAGCAGTTGTTTGTAATAATGGTAAACCAGAAGTCATTAAACATGTTACTTTCGGGGGTAAAAATGAACAATAACAAAGTTTTAGTTAGATTAACCGTTCCCGATCTTGATGAGTCTTATGATGTTTTTATACCAATAAATAGAAAAATAGGAAACGTTATTGAGCTTTTAAATAAGTCGCTTAACGAGATGACAAAGGGTACTTATGTTGGAAATAAAAAGCAAAATTTATATAACAAATATACGTCTTCTAGATATAATAATAATTTATTGGTAATTGAAACTGATATAAGAAACGGAACTCATATAATTCTCATATAAAATTAACAAAAAACATATAAAAAACTAAAAATCAGTAAAAAAAATAACAAAAAATGTAAATTTTTTCGTAAAATTATACAAAAACAATTGTTTTTGTATATAACATATGTTATATTTAAATCAAGATAAGCAACATATTTCGAGTATGTAAACATTGTAAAGGAGTGTATAATAAGATGGCAAAAGACACGGTTGCGATTAACGAAAATGAAATAAATAGCCAAATATTAAACATTACTAACGCTAGTGATAGTCTAAGAAAACTATTTAATGAAATTTTTGATTTAGCAGAAGATTCTTTAGCTTATTCTAATTGTACTGCTCTTAATAAATGGCGTTCTAACATATCACAATTAAAGGATGATTGTAACAACGTTATTAATAACCTTTCTTCTTATAAAGAAGACTTGGTTAAGATTAAAATGTTACATTATGATGAAATGGTTGAATTATCTAGAAAAATACAAAGTAAAGCGGTTGTAGAAGGAAAAGAATATGAACATCTATAACCAAAAAGGGAGGAAAGTATATGGCAGATATTGGAAGTGCAACCTTTGGATATGATGCATCTGGTAAAAGAGAGTACTTAGAGGAAATAAGAGCAAAAGTTATTGAAACAGCTGCAAATGATGCAAGAGATATAGCAGCAATCAATGAGGCTGTTGATCAAAACTGGAGAGGTACTGCAGCAGAACAATTTAAGACTGCTCTACAAAGGGATACTAACGAAATTTCAACTTCATTAGAAGAGTTGTATACTCAGTTAGTAAATGAAATTAATAATATAGGAAATGCAATAGCAGATTTTGATAATGGTTTAATGAGCCAATTAAACCAAGGAGAGTAGGAGGTTAGTTTATGAGTATATCAAGTTCATTTGAAACATTAAAACGTGCTGGTGATTCTATTTCTACAAAATTTGATTCTATAAGGAATAATTTTGAAAGTGCAATAGGAACATATGTTGGTACGTTTGGTAACGAATTAAAAAACGGAAACATGACCGGTATTAACTATGCAAACGCAAGTGCAATAAATACAGCTATAGAAAATTGGTTATCAAAAATTGACCAAGATTTACAACAAATAGAAGCTGTTGATGCATCAGGTGCATTTAAAGGTGAACAATTCACTACTGCAATTCAAGAATTTATTATTGCGGTTAGAGATACTTGCCATAATGTTGCATCTAATTTAAGAGAGTTTCAAGATATATTAAATAGAGCAATCGCAGCATACAAACAAAGAGATGCTCAATTAAAGAGCGACATTGGAAGTGCTTCAGAGAGTGTAAAATCTCAAGCTACAGAGTACGGACAAGTTAGCCATCAAGGATAATTTTTATGAGTCCAGAGCTATATGAAATGCAAAGGGATAAAACCAGATATAGTAATTTAAAGGAGAACATTAAGTATGCAATTAATGTTCTTTCTGCTACTGGTTTTAAAGATGACTTTGAGCAAGCAAAAAAAGCGGCAAGAGACGGGTACGTTATAAATGGTAATAGTAAAGTGGTTAACTCTATAGAAAATTGTAGGAATGATGTTAATCTTGCTGTTAATAAATTAAGAAAGTTGTATAATTTGGTTTCTGGTTCTTTAACTGATTTAAAGGAAGATATTAGGAATTATGAAGAGGAATGATATGGCAACAATTAACGCTGATACGTCTAAAATGATTGATTGTGGTAATGACATTATAAGAAAAGCAACGCAATGTGGCGACGTTTTAAATAATGTTTTTAACAGACTAGAAAACATTGATAAAACCGCATGGAGTGGTGTTACTGCGCAAAGGTATGCACAACAAGTCCATAATCAAAGGGGTCAATATCAAAGTTTAGTGAACGCCTTAATTAATTATGGTAAGGTTATTAAAAATGCGGGCGATAGACTAGAAAATAACATAAGGAAGTATGATTAGATGTCAACATTAAAACTAGATTCTTATAATATGAAAAACAGGTGTATACCAAGAATAGATGATTTGATTGAAACGTTAAAAAATGCTAAAAATTATTTATCTTATAACTCGTTACCTTCGAATTTCAAACATAGAGGTCAACTGGAAAGTGTAATTGATTCTATTAATTCTTGTATAAATAATTTAAGAAACGTAAAAAATTATATAACTGAGAGTGATGATTCTTTTGATAGAATATTACAAGATATTACACAAGATTCTCAAAAGTTACCTACAAATATTATAAATAGAAGATAAAGACCATTTTTATGGTCTTTTATAGTTGAGGTTAAAATGAGATATAAACAAACGGTTTACAAAGATGAATATGGTAATATTGGTAAATTAAAAGAGTATAAAAAACTAAAAAGCCAAAACAGAAAATATCGTCTTAAAAAGAAGTTTACGAAAGTAGTTACTATAGGTCTTAGTATAGTAATGTTAATAGGCGTAGGGAA
This sequence comes from uncultured bacterium, assembly GCA_949288625.1. Classification (GTDB taxonomy): domain Bacteria; phylum Bacillota_I; class Bacilli_A; order RF39; family UBA660; genus Aphodocola. The sequence continues at coordinate 5,849 of CASEKZ010000045.1, forward strand.
GTTTTTGTTTAAGGATGATAAAAGTAATAATGTTAATTATGATAATTATGATAATACTGTAAGTTCTAGCGTTAATGAAGATAATTCGTATAATAATTCTAATAACTATTATAATTATAGTATTGATTCTGGAGAAGATGATATTGTTTATTATAAACAATTAACGAGGTTAAATGTTAGTGAATCATATATTAATAGTTTTAAAAGTTATTTGCGCAACAATCCTGTCAATTATAAATATGATGATTTATATAATATTGAGAAAGCATATAATAATTATAAACCAAATAACATAACAACGCCTAGTAATAGTGTTTTGGTGGTTAATGGCATGCTAAATGCTGATGCTTTATATAATAAAGTTTTAGAAAATAATGAAGCATATTATAATGATACAAAAAATAATACTGCAAAAGCGTTTTATAATAAACTAAAAAATAAGGAAATAAAAGAAATATGTAACGTTATTGCAGAGGTTATTAATAGTGAGGTAAAAAAAGAGAGTTTAAATATCTTAGATGTTTGTAAAAACTTAGAGCATCTAAAAATATTTGAAGATAAAGCCGCTTTTAATAACGCTAGTGTAAATGATAACATGTGTTTGTCAGTTAATAAAAGATTTATAGAAAAGATTTTTAAAGTTTATAATAACGGCCGAGATTGTTATGATGAGGTAATTGTTCATGAAATAATGCATTTAATTCAGTATATGACATCAGATCTTAATAAAGAAAACGGAGTTGAAATTGGACCTTTTGTATCATATGTTGATTCAAATGAAGTTAATCCGCTTAATTTAACATGGATTTTAGAATCAAATGCAGAAGCGGAAATGAAAGAATATACGGGTAGTGAAATAACTACTTATTCAAATCAAGTTGGATATTTAAATAGTGTTAATTTGGCTTTGTCTTCTAGTTATTTATATTCTGCTAATGATATTTATACTATTAGTTATGAAAAAGATTGGAATGCCATTTATGATTTGTTTAATGCTAAAACAGATGATGAG
>CASEKZ010000046.1 GCA_949288625.1 uncultured bacterium
CAAAACTTTATTAATGATAGTAATAGTGTTGCTAATTTATCTGATGTTTTTCCAACGATTTTCTTTGTTGTTGCGGTATTAATTAGCCTTATTTCAATGTCTAGAATGGTAGAAGATGATAGAGGTGAGATAGGAACCTTAAAATCACTAGGTTTTAGCAACAAACACATAAGAAAAAAATACGTGTTATATGCCTTTTTAGCGTGTTTTTTAGGATGCGTTTTGGGATGCGTTTTAGGATACTTTATTCTTCCTAGATACATATGGAATATATACGGAATAATCTTTGATATTCCAGGTTTCTCATATGATTATAATCCTACTTATGTCATTTTAGGCTGCTTAATCGCGCTTGTTTGTATATGCGGAACAACGCTTTTAACAATAAGAAAAGTAGTAAAAGAAAAACCATCCGAATTAATGAGACCAAAAGCTCCTTCAAATGGTAAAAGAGTGTTATTAGAAAAAATTCCGTTCATATGGAATAGGTTAAGTTTTTCTAATAAAGTAATCGTAAGAAACATCTTTAGAGATAAAAAAAGAGTTATTATGACAATCGTTGGTATATTAGGATGCACCGGATTAATCTTAACTGGTTTTGGTATAAGAGATTCAATCGTTGATATTCCAACTTACCAATTTCAAAACGTGTTTAACTTTGATAACATGGTTTATCTAAACGATGGAACAACTAAGGACGAAATAAATGATTTATTTTCTAATAAAAAGATAAAAGAAACTTTAAACACCAACATAATTACCGGAACGTCAAATGGCTATAGTGTTAATGTTTTAACGTTAGAAAATGGATTAAACAGCATTTTATCATTAAACGATGTTAAAACCAAAAAAGAGTTAAAATTAGAGAATAATAGAGTTATAATAACGGATAAAATAGCGGATTTAACCAATACCAAAGTAGGAGATAAAATAAGCGTTCAAGACGCAAATGGTGTTAGTTATGAGTTTGTTGTATCAGGTATATGTGAAAACTACGTTGGACATTATGTTTTCATGAATAAACAAACTTATGAAAATAACTTTGGTGAGTACGAGACTAACGTTGTATTTACTAAGCTAAAAGAAAGTAAACAAGAAGATAACGTTTCAAAAGAGTTATTAAAAAGTGATAACGTAATGACGGTTATTTCTACCCAAAGTACGATAAGAACAATAGATAACATGTTAAAATCACTAGATAGTATAGTTGTTATATTAATAATATTATCAGCGTGCTTATCATTTGTTGTTTTATATAATTTATCTTACATAAACATAAGTGAAAGAAAAAGAGAAATAGCAACGCTTAAAGTACTTGGTTTTACTCATAAAGAAGTAGATAATTACATTAATAAAGAAACTATTATATTAACTATTATAGGAATTATGTTTGGACTTTTATTTGGAGTCTTCTTAACTAACATAATAATTGATACCGTTGAAATAGAAATGGTAAGGTTTATTAGACACATAAATTTCTTTAGTTTTGTAGGTGCAGCTTTAATAACTATCTTGTTTACCATAATAGTTACTATAATTACACATTACTCACTAAAGAAAATTGATATGATAGAATCTTTAAAAAGCGTTGAATAAAAAATAGTGTTTAAAATAAGCACTATTTTTTTAGTTTGAATAGGAATATATACTTGCATCACTTAGATAAATCACTTATTTATTTTGCGCCATAAAACATTTTTTTAAACAAAGAATGTTTGTTATAAATGTAAATCATATATAATTTTATGATAAACGATAAAAATATATTGACAAATGATAATATAAATCATATAATTTATTTGAGGTGATGAAATTTGAAGAAAAGTATTATTGCAAAAGTAATATCAATTATATTAATAATTATTTTAATACTTGGTGTTATGGGATTGGTGTTTTTACCAGATTTATATGATTTATTTAAGGATGCTAGTATAAAGGCATTTGATGCTCATAGTATGTTATATAGGTTAGCGTTTTACTTGTGTTACGTAATTTGTTTGTTCATTGTTTATAAACTAATTGGACTATTTAACGTTATTTATAAAAAAAGTCCGTTTAGAAAGGAAATAGAAAGATCTTTAAAAGTAATGGCGGTTATGTTTATGGTTTTATTTTTGATAGTTATTATAAAATCATTTTTCATTCCAACTCTACTTTCGTTTGTGGTAGCGATTTTATGCTTTTTAATATCACTTAGTTTTTATTTGTTAGCGGAGGTTATAAAAGCTGCTATTTGTTATAAAAACGAAGTGGACTTAACGGTGTAGGTGATGGGTATGATAATAGTTAATTTAGATGTTATGATGGCTAAAAGAAAAATGTCATTAAATGAACTTAGTGAAAAAACTGGTATTACAACTACTAATCTTTCTATTTTAAAAACTAATAAAGCCAAGGCGATTAGGTTCTCTACGCTTGAAGCAATTTGTAAAGCTCTTAACTGTCAGCCTAGTGACATACTAGAGTATAAGGGTGATGAAGATGGAAGAAATTAAAATAAAAAAAGATAGCATTTTTGTTCCTTTAATATCTGCTATTTTAATAGTTATAATAGGTAGTCTAGATGTAAATTGGTATTTTAAAAACGTTTGTTTTCCTTTCTTAGCGTTATTATTATGCAGCATTATATTGGTAATGGATGATAAAGATGTTAATAAAAAAGCATACTTTATGTTAATACCAATCATTCTTATTTTAATTAGTAACGTAATTTTAGGCTTTTTTGACTGTGAGATTGCCCAGGTTAACATGATATTAAACCTTATCGTGTTACCAATTTTAATATCAACGTTTTTATTCTTATTAACCAATAAGAATTACGTGGTGTCTTTGAAAAACATTTCCTTTATGTTTAAACTTTTTCCACAGCATATTTTT
>CASEKZ010000047.1 GCA_949288625.1 uncultured bacterium
TGCAAGTGCTATAGCGTTAAATATAAGAATAATTAGTTTATTTACGTCTTCTTTTTTAGAGTATGGATTTATTTTACTATCTTTTTCACATAAATCTACAAGGTAAGATGTATCGGTATCAAGCGCTTTCGCTAAATCTGATATTGATGCTATATCAGGATATGATATACCGCGTTCCCATTTTGATACGGCCTTATCAGTTATGTTTAACTTTTTAGCAAGTTCTAATTGGGTTAAACCTTTTTCTTTTCTTAGTTTTGTAATTACGTCTTTAAAGTTTTCTTGCATTTTTTCCTCCTTGGTTTAATTTTATCATGATTTTAGTAAACTTTACGTATCTTATTAGTTTAGTTATTAGATTTTTAGTTTACTATTTATTAAATTAGTTTATTTTGTATTTTATAAGAAAGGTCGTTTATTAGGCATAAAAAAAAACTAGATATTACTATCGAGTTAATTGGCTTATGGTAGCGAGATTTTACGTTAACATATTAAAAATAAGGCTTTTTACCACTTGTAGAGTTCGAGTAGGTTTAAATGGATTTAATTAAACATAAGTAAATTTAAATTATTTTTTATTTGTCTATAAATTATTATTTATCTATTTCTTCTAATAATAAATCGAAATCTGATTTATATAATTTATCTTGTTTTATTCTATATTTTTCAAATTCGGTTAACGCTTTATCACAAGCAATTTCATGAGAAATTTTTCCAGCATCTTTTAAAACGTCTAAATCATCAGATAATAAAAATTTATCAATTCTACTTGACCAATCTTCCATTGTCATTGGAATATGCCTTTTAGCTCTATTTTCTGCTAAATCTAAAAATGCCGAAACTATCAGTTCTAAACTTTCTAATTCGTCTTTGCTTAAATAATTTTTTGCTATTACAACATCTGTTTCTAATATTTTACCATTTGGTGAGTTTTTCCAATTAGTAAGTCCCATGTGTTCTTTCTTTGAATTTGCTCTATTGTATATAATTTCTGCTGCAGTTTGGTGAGATACTGCATAATGCATTTTGTTTTGTACTTTCTTAAAAAATTTAATTGTAGTAGGTGATTTAGAATCATAGTCTACGCTAGTTGCATAAATATCAGTAATTTTTTGATAGAATCTTCTTTCTGATAACCTTATTTCCCTTATTTCAGCAAGCAGAGAATCATAATAGTCCTCATCAAAGAATGCGCCATTTGCCATTCTTTTTTTGTCAATAATATAACCTTTTTTTGAAAATTCTTTTAATATATGAGTAGCCCATCTTCTAAATTGAACTGCTCTATCAGAATTAACTCTATATCCAACTGAAATAACAGCATCTAAATTATAGTATAGTATAGTATCTTTCTTTTTACTTCCCTATTTCCTTCTTTTTGAACTACCGAGAATTCCTCGGTAGTCGAATTTTTATCAAGTTCATAACCATTATATATATTTTTTAAGTGTAACGAAACATTATCCGTAGTACAATTATATAATTCACTCATAGCCTTTTGTGTTAACCATAAATCTCCGTTTTCAAATCTAACTTCAATACCTTTATCATGTGTTTGTCTTTCAAATATTAAAAATTCTGCACTACTACTTCTAATCATTAAGTCTTTCATCATAAAAGCGTCTCCCTTCTTAACTAACAGATTTATGGATTTGTGTCAAACATTAAATTGGATTTTTCTTTCATTTATTAAATCTATTATATTATATCACATGTTTTAACCTAAATTATAAAGTAGACGCAAATCTACTTTATAATTAATTTTGGTATATTATTTATTAGATTTATTTCCATTACATTTAGAACATAATACTTGAAGATTAGAGGCAATAGTTTTACCACTTTTTGAAATTGGAATAATGTGATCTACATGAAGCCCAACTTCATCTGGCATATATTTTCCACAACGTTGACAAGTATAGTTATCCCTGATTATAATTTGTTTTCTAAGTTCTTTAGTCATTAATTTTCTTTGATTCTTACTATTATATTCTTTAAGTGTACATTCATAATCAATCGCTTTTAATTGATCATTACGATTAAAAAGAAAATCATAATTACAACTAAGGGAATCTACTATTTGAATAACTTTATATGGTGTTCTTATGTAATTTTTCTGCTTATATCTTGTTTGATTTCGAGTTAAGTAAAAATTGTACGCTTCATTGTCATTTAAAGCCATTTGATATTGCTTGGCTCTGTATTTTTTCATTATGCTATTATTTATCTTTTCTTTACATTCTATTTTCCAGAGCTTTATTTTTTCGTTATGTTCTTTTATCATAAAAAAATTTCTCTGATTCAAAAAATTATCAATTAAATTTTCAATGTCAGGTTTTCTTTTTCCTGAAACATCAAAATAATATTTAAAATATGGGTATTTAAATGGTGATTTAAAAATTAAATATAGTATAAAAATTATAATTAAAATTACCACTATCAAAATTATAGTTTGCTCAATATTGTCATACATATTTAAAACCTCACTTTTAAAATGTCATTTGCTTATAATTATATCATTTATTTTTAGGATAAGAAAGGTCGTTTATTAGGTAGTAAAAAAACTAGATGTTATCATCTAGTTAGTTGGCTTATGGTAGCGAGAGAGGGGATCGAACCCACGACCTTTCGGGTATGAACCGAACGCTCTAGCCAGCTGAGCTATCTCGCCATGAACTGCACTAATATGATAACAAGAAAATAAGGTTTTATCAAGTGTTTTTTTAAAAAAAATAATTGATTTAAATAATTTTATTAAAGTTTTAAAAAATGATTCATTTTTTATTGATTAATAAGAATTTTATCGTTATAATAAATAACCATACACAAATGATTTAGTAATTTATATTGGTGGTGGTATTATGAATTATAATAATTATGAAATAATGTTGATTAAAACAAAGCGTTTAATTTTAAAGAAAGGAACCATGACTGATTATTTAAAAGTTTATGAATACGACTTTACTAAATTAAGAGATATAGATGGTATTATTGAGTATGTTAAGTCTTCTTCTGATGAAATAATAAAATCGTTTAAGAAGGGGGATGAACATTTCTTTAAACAATGTAAGAAAAACCATATGTTTGATTGGATAATATATTATAAAAAAACTCCAATAGGTAACGTTTTAGCAGACCAAGAGGATTTGAGTAATAAATCAATTGAAATAACAATTAATATTCATCCTAGTTCTTGGAACAAAGGTTATGCAACGGAAACTTTAAATAAAGTTATTGATTATTTGATGGGTATTGGTTATGATAAAATAATTATGCGTTATGTTGATGGAGAAAGCAAAATAAAACACATTTGTGAAAAACTCGGATTTAAACCATATTTAATTAATAAAGATTCTTTTGCGATTAGTAATGATAAGTTAGATGAATATATTGTTATTATGACAAAAGAAGATTGGTTTTCAAAAACTGGTAAGATAACAATTGTTAATAAGGTTCTTTCATAGAACTTTTTTTTATAGTATAATAGCATGTAGGAGGAATAAAATGAAAATATTAGTTACAGGAGGAACCGGGTTTATTGGTAGTCACACATGTGTAGAACTATTAAACTCTGGGTATGATGTTGTTATAATAGATAATTTATCTAATTCTAAAAGGGAAGTTAAGGATTATATTGAAAAAATAACCGCTAAGAAAGTACCTTTTTACGAGGGAGATGTTTGTGATAAAAACGTGTTGAAAAAGATCTTTAATGAACATAAAATTGATGCAATAATACATTTTGCAGGATATAAGGCGGTAGGAGAATCCGTTTTAAAGCCACTTATGTATTACCGAAATAATTTAGATTCGACGCTTAGTTTGCTTGAAGTTGCAAACGAGTTTAACGTTAAAAAGTTTGTTTTTTCATCTTCTGCGACTGTTTATGGTAAACCAAAAAAATTACCAATAAAAGAGGATTTTCCATTATCTACTACCAATCCGTATGGAACAACGAAACTTATAATAGAAGGAATTTTAAGGGATTTATATAAATCAGATAATGAATGGAGTATTGCTATTTTAAGGTATTTTAATCCTATTGGTGCGCATAAATCTGGTTTAATAGGTGAAAATCCAAATGGTATTCCTAATAATTTAATGCCATATATTATTAAAGTTGCAACGGGTGAACTAGATTGTCTTGGTGTTTTTGGTAATGATTATGATACTCATGACGGAACCGGTGTAAGAGATTATATCCACGTTGTTGATCTAGCTAAAGGTCATGTTAAAGCAATTGAAAAAATCATTAACGAAACAGGTTGTGATGCTTATAACTTGGGTACTGGAAAAGGTTATAGTGTGCTTGATTTGGTTAATACTTTTATGAAAGTAAATAACGTAAAGGTTAATTATGAGATAAAAGAAAGAAGAAAAGGAGATATTGATGCTTGTTATGCTGATCCTTCTTATGCATACGAAAAACTAGGTTGGAAGGCAGAAAAAAACATTAAAGATATGTGTGCGGACGCTTATAATTTTGTCAGGAGTAAAAAAGTAAATAACGAATTAAACGAGGAGGAAAGTCGTGAGAAAACTAAATAACGTTTTAATATTTTTATCAAGTTTAACTTCGGTTTGCTTTTTGGTTTATAATATTAACATTGGAGCATATGATAGAATCTTAGCTTGTTTGTCAATTGTTTTTGTGTTTTTTATACCTAGGATAATTAATAAAATCTTTAAAAATAAGATTAATGATGCGATGGAATTTGTTTATGTGGTATTTATTATTTTAGCAATGTTTTTAGGAAGCGTAGTAAATTTATACGATGGTGTTTGGTGGTATGATTTATTTACACACTTTTTGTCGGGTATTTTAACTTCTGTTTTTGCACTCGTTGTAATGGATTGGTTTGGTGTATATAAAGAAAAAAATAAAGCTTTTAACGCTTTATTCATGATTTGTTTTACGCTTGCAGTTGCATGTTTATGGGAGTTTTTAGAATTCGCATCGTTTGTTTTTTTAGGAATGGACGTTCAACATCATCTTACTACTGGAGTTTTTGATACCATGGAAGATATGCTGGTAGCTTTTGTAGGTGGAATAATCGTTTGTGTTTCATACTTGCTAGAATCAAAAGTAAGTAAAAATGGATTCGTTAAGAAAGTAGTTAGTAATTTAAAATAATTACTAGCTATTTTTTTATTCCATACTCTAAGCTAATAGGATCTAAAAATAAATTGTTTTGTGGTGGATAATATGTTAGTATTCCGAAGATAGTGTATATTACTAGTACTAATAGAATGCTTATATTTTCCATTTTTAAATCCTTTTTATAGTTAATAATAAATATCGTTATTATTTGTGATATTATAATTACTAACAACATTATAAAGATTGTAACGGGGAAATTTTCGCCAATCTTGTAATATATTGGTAAGTACAAGATTAGAAATATAAAAACTGACGAAATAGACGCGATAACGTTTGAAATGCATACGTTTTTATATGGTAAACGCTTAACTTTCACAATTATTTTTTGTATTACACCTGATATTAATATGCTTCCAAATATTATTTTCATGTGTTCAAAAATACTTTCGTTAACAGGTGCAATTATACTTGTTATAAAACATGGTAATTTATCGTAAAAAAAATGTAGTGGAAAGCATAATATGAAGGCAATTATAACCCCAAGTATTTTTAAACTCTTTAATTTCATAATAATCACCTAATTAATAGTATGATTATTAGATCAATAAATATACTTTTTAGAAAAAGTGTGATATAACAAGCGCAAATTAATTGAAAGGCGTTTTGGTATATGAAAGTTATTATAGAGAAAATAACAAAGGTAAATGAAAAAGAAGTATTAGAATTAAAAAAATATAATTATATTGGAGGCTTTCACGAAGGATTAGCCTGGTTTTATTTAAATGGCAAATACGGATTTATAAATAAAGAAGGAAAAGAAGTATTAGAATCAAAAAAATATGATGGTGTTAGAGACTTTCACGAAGGATTAGCAATTATTAGGGTAAATGACAAGTATGGTTTGATCAATAAAAATGGAGAAGAGATAACTGATATTTGTTTTGAATGTATTGAAATTTTTGATGACATAATTATTTTTGATAGAAAATATGTTGCTTTAATAAACGATTTATCATTTGAATATGAATGCGTACTTGAAAGAGAAGATAATGTGAGAGTTATGAGATTTGATACCATTAAGCAAAGAAATGAGTTTTATAATTACATAACTAGAAAAAAAGAAAAAGAAGAAAAAATGTTAAGTCTTTTAGAAGAACTAATGAAAAAAGAATTATTAAAGAAAAAAAATAAATCTTATTCTGACATTTTAATTAGTGCAGAAAAGGAATATGCTAAAATGAAGAAGATGGGTTAATAATTTTATCCACTTTTTTCTTTGACTAAAATTATCATTAATTATATAATTATTGATGAGGTTTATTATGGAAAGATATAAAGAAATTGAAAGAAGTATAATAGTTAGGTTTAGAAAAGAAATATGGCGTTTATTTACCCGGGCCGTAAGGGATTATGAACTTATTAAAGAAGGGGATTGTGTTGCGGTATGCATCTCCGGTGGTAAAGACTCTTTTTTATTAGCTAAATGTATGGAAGAATTACAAAAGCATGGTAAGATTAAATTCACTTGTAAGTATATTGTTATGAATCCCGGTTATAACGAGAAGAACAAAAATAAAATAATACAAAACGCCAAAATTATGAACGTTGATGTCGAAATGTTTGATAGTGATATATTTGATTCGGTTTATAAGCTTGATGAAGGCTCACCTTGTTATTTATGTGCAAGGATGAGACGTGGGTGTTTATATGATTATGCTAAGAAAATGGGATGTAACAAAATAGCTTTGGGTCATCATTTTGATGATGTAATAGAAACTACTTTATTAAGTATTATTTATGGTGGTGAAATAAAGGGTATGATGCCAAAGCTTCATAGTGATAATTTTTCTGGCATGGAATTAATAAGACCACTTTATTTGGTAAAGGAAAAAGATATTAAAGCATGGGCAAGATATAATAAGCTAGAGTTTTTAAATTGTGCTTGTCGTTTTACTGAGAAAAACACTTATGATAAAAACGAAAACTCGAAAAGAATAGAGATAAAAAAATTAATTAAAAACTTAGAAGATGAAAATAAAAACATTCCTTATAATATCTTTAGGGCTTGTGATAACGTTAATTTAGATACCATAAGAGAATATAAAACGAATGGTATTAGACATAATTTTTTAGAGAATTATGATAAGAAAGAAGATGAATAGTGTGGATTTAAAAAATAATAAGTACATAATTTTAGAAATAATTCCAACTAGTGTAGATCCTAAAAGGGGAGATGTTGCACAAATTTCAGCGCTTAAAATAGATGGTATAAAACTAATAGACCGTTTTGATTATAGACTTGATAAAAGTAAGGTTAAAGTGCCAGATATTTTAAAGATGACGGATTATGATAATGAATCTTTTAAATACGTAAAAACAACTAAAACACTTATGAACCATTTTAAAAAATTTGTTGGTAACTTGCCGCTTTTAATAATAGATAATAATTATACGAGAAGTTATTTAAGTGGTTTTGAAAATAACATGTATTCGGTATTTGATTATCTAAATTTAGATGTTAGTGATGATGTGTTTGATAGACTAATGAATAAGTATGGACTAGAACCTAGTAACTATTTAGTTGATTTACTTTATGAGGCTTTGATAAGGGAGTTATAAGATGATAATAAAGAAAATAGAAACTGGTTATTTAAGTGAAAATTGTTACGTTATATCCGTTGGTAATGATTGCTTAATAATAGATCCAGGTGATGATTTTATAAAGATAAAAAAAGAAGTTGGAAGTAAAAACGTTTTAGCTGTTTTAATTACGCATTATCACTTTGATCACGTTGGTGCCTTAAATGATGTAAAAGAAGAATATAACTTAGACGTTATAGATTATAAAAGTGATTGTAATCAAAAAGTAGGACCTTTTAATTTTAAAATAATAAAAACACCAGGCCATAAAGAAGATTCGGTAACGTATTATTTTGAAGATAATAACGTAATGTTTACTGGTGACTTTCTTTTTAAAGGAAGTATTGGCAGGTGTGATCTTTTAGGGGGTAATGTTTTTGATATGAAAAAAAGTATTAAAAAAATTAAAGGATATGATCCTAGTATTAAAATATATCCCGGACATGGGGAGAATTCTTGTTTAAAAGATGAGATTTTAAGCAATCCTTATATGAGAGGTGATTATGATGAATAAAAAGGTTGTTATATTGGGTGGTGGTACTGGTACGTCAACTTTGGTAAGGGGATTAAAGCAGTTTCCAGTTGATATATCGGTTGTGGTATCAGTTTGTGATGATGGTAAGTCCACCGGTAAATTAAGAGAAGAATTTGACATCCCAGCGGTTGGAGATTTAAGAAAGGTAATAGCATCTTTATCTGATACCGAGCCTTTATTTGAAAGTTTATTAGAGTATCGTTTTAATACGAATAGTGATTTAAATGGTCATGCGATTGGAAATCTTCTTCTTGCGGCCCTTTGTAACATAACTGGTAATATGTCTGATGGCATAAAATCACTATCAAAGGTACTTAATTTAAAAGGAAGGGTTTTACCATTGACGGAAGATAACGTTATCTTAATGGGAAAAATGCAGGATGGTAGCACGGTAGAAGGTGAACATAACATAACGGAATCAAAGAAGAAAATTAAAGATATATATTATAAAAAGAATCCAGTAATAAATCCCGAGGTAATATGTGACATAAAAAATGCTGATATGATTATCCTTAGCATGGGAAGCTTATACACTAGTATTGCTTGTAATTTAATATCTAAGGATGTAAAAAACGCGATTGATGCATCAAAAGGTAAGATATTATATGTGTGTAACATGTTTACTCAACCTGGTGAAACAGATGATTTTACTGCCAGTGATCATGTTCGGATACTTAATAATTATTTAGGAAAAAGAAAGATTGAATCAGTAATAATAAATGATGGTAAGATTCCTAAAAAATTCATTAATAAATATCATCGCGAAGAAGATAAAGATCCAGTTACAATTGATAAGAGCCATTTAAATAATATGAATTTAAAAATCATAAAAGATAACTTTGTGACTTTAGAGCAAGGTTCTCTTAAACATGATGCAATAAAATTGTCATTAAAAATATTTGAAGAAATTATAAATTAAAGTACTTGATAGTGCTTTTTTTTATATATAAGGAAAGTGTGTTAAAAAATATATGCCAGAAAAATATAGCATATACAATCGAACATACGTATGATAATACAATAAATATCAATTAAAAAGTAAGAAGGTGATAATTATGTATAAATCATATAAGTTTAGAATGTATCTAAGTCATGAGCAAAGTACACAAATAAATAAAACATTTGGATGTGCAAGATTTATTTATAATTACTTTTTAAATAAATGTAAAG
>CASEKZ010000048.1 GCA_949288625.1 uncultured bacterium
AAAAAGAACTATATAAAGTTTCTTTAATAACATAATAGTATATTATATTCTTAAATATTTATAACGTTTATATATATTAAAAAACAATTATAAATAAAAACAGGATAAGTAACATTATATTTATAAAAAAAGATAATGTCAAGTATTAATTATCTTTTTGATCGAATAAAACGTATTGTCTGCATTGCTAAGTTAAACATTTTAAACCAAAACTTACTTATTATTAAATCATATTCTCCAACAAGTTCTAAAACGTTTGGGTTAAATTTTGATTTAAAAGTTGATAAATGGTCTTCCAAGGAGCCATCAACCCCACCTAAATCACAATAATCTAAATTTTTATCCAAACAATAACATAAGCGGTAATACATAAGTCCGTTAGTTATTTTTAAAGAGGGAAATATGTTAGTATTCGTTCCAGCATACAAAAATGAAGCCGTTTTAATACCAGTTTTACAAGTTGGCATCATAACGAATGTTGCCCCAGCAAGAGGCTTGTTTCCAAATTCTTTTTTTATATCATGTGCCTCTTTTAACTGCTTTTGGCAAAATTCTTTTTTATTTTCATTTTCCTTCATATCTTTTTTTAAAAACTTAACATATTTGTCAATATCTACTCTAGCAAAGAAAAGTACCGCATTATTCGGAAAGTTTTCCATTAACTTTTTAAAATATTTCTCACTTCTTAAATTAATATGCTGTCTTTGCTCAGTACAATGCAAAACGCTAACTAAGTCTTTTACATCATTTTGATTAGTAGAAAAACTAAACTCAACCCCCCTTTGTTCTTGATAATTACCAATATAATTTCTTGTGTTTTTGGGAAATGTCTTTCTTAAGGTTTCCTTATCATAAGGTTTTTCATTTTCATCTTTCAAAGATATTGCCATTGTGTATCTTGGCTGGATATAAGCATTTACTTCCTTTTTATAACCGCCATGCTTAAATCCTTGTTTTCTTAAAGCGCTATCTATTAAATCTACGTCATTACTAAATACTTTTCTTACTTTTATTTCTTTTTTCTTTTTTATGGTTTGAATGTTTTCTTCACTAAAACAAATAAAAGGATCAATTTTTATATCAATAGCATTATTTTTCTTAGCATACTGCTTAAGATGTTTTATAAAACAACTTAATAATTCTTCATCACTATAATCAATTACAAAGCCTCTTGGTATATAAAATAGTTTTTTACCAAAAAACAAACTTCTTTTCAAAATCATCGCACTACATACTAATTTATTTTTGCTATATAGCCCAACAAAATCGTGTTCCCAAGCGGGTTTAACCTTAGACCATGCTGGTGTTTGCATAAACGAAGTAGATGGAAAGTTAACAACAAAATCATTAAATTCTTTTTCATTTATACCCGTTTTAAACTCATATTTCATATTATCATTCCTTTTTATTTAATTACTAAATCCGCTTCATCACCATTTTTGATTAAAAATGCATTGGCATCATCCGTATCTAAATGCACCTCTAAAGAAAATTTATCACTTATTCTAACATATACGTTTTCTAGTATTCCCGGCTTTTCTCCTTTTACTACTAAACTTACAAATTCTTTTCCTTCAAAACCATATTTTTTTGCATCTTCTTTGGTTGCATGAATATGTCTTGATGCTATTATAGCAGCGTTTTTGGTAACTTCTCCTTTTGGTCCAACAATCGTTATTTCTGAGGCACCATCTAAATCACCAGAATTCCTAACAGAAGGATTGATACCTAAACTAAACGTATCAGTTTTTGATATTTCCACTTGTGTCTTATCTCTTTGTGGTCCTAATATTCTTACTCTTTCAATTGAACCTTTTGGTCCCTTAATTATTACTTGCTCATTACAAGCGTATTGCCCTGGTTGGCTTAAATCTACTTTTTTTGAAAGCACGTAGTCATCACCCAACAAAATTTTAACATCTTCTTTAGTTAATTGAACATGTCTTGCAGATACTCCTATCTTAACTAACATTTAACATCTCTCCTATCTAAATTTAATTATAGCATGTATAAATATTTTAATTCAATCATATATTTAAGCGAATTATAAAAAAGGAGATTTTATATGAACACAAATTATTATCCAAACCCTACTTTTCCAAACTTAGGGGCAAACGGAATTCAAGCTAACGCTATGGGAGGTGTAGCATCAATACCAAGTTCAAACACTAATAACGCTAGCAACAATAATTTAGCTACCATACAAGCTAATAACAACATGCTTGCACTGGAACAATCATACGTTGAAAACATATTAAGGTTAAACAGGGGGAAGTTAGCAACTTTTTACTTTTCATACCCAGATTCCGTAGAATGGAGGGATAAAACATATACTGGAATTATCGAAGCAGCAGGACGTGATCACATAATCATAAGCGATCCAAAAAACGGAAAATGGTATTTATTATTAATGATATACCTTAATTACGTTGAGTTTGAAGAAAAAATCAATTATAGCCCAGAATACTATCCTCAAAATTAAATATCTTGTAAATATCTTCTAGTTCTGTTATAATCAAAACTAGAATAGAGGTATGTATAAAATGTTAATAATTATTATAACTTTAATAGTATGCATTATTGTGTTTTTATGTGCTTTATATCGTGATAAATTATCCTTTATAAACGTAAAACTAGAAAATATAGAAGAAAAAATCAATAGTATTCTAATTAAAAGACGTGCACTAGTGCTAGATTCTGAAAAAATAATAAAAGA
Organism: uncultured bacterium; assembly: GCA_949288625.1. Lineage (GTDB taxonomy): Bacteria > Bacillota_I > Bacilli_A > RF39 > UBA660 > Aphodocola. The sequence goes on from CASEKZ010000048.1 coordinate 2,717, forward strand.
AGTATTAGGCACTAGTAAACAAATTTATGAAAATTTATCAGAACTATCTAATCCAAATATTAGCATGATGGAACTAGATAGAAAATTACTAATATACATTAATGAGTTTTATTTAATAAAAGATAAATATAAAAAACTACAAAGTAGTGATGAATTTCAAAAAATAGCTTTTGAAATAAACGAAACAGAAGATAAATTAAATGCGTATAAAGAATATTATAATGATGCCGCACTAAAATATAATAAACTTATAAAAGGGTTTCCACAAAAAATAATTTCGTTTTTAAAAAGAACTAAAGAAAAAGAATTCTTTGATAAAAAAAGTATTAGCGATACGGATTATGGTGATTTTAAGTATTAAAAAACATATCATTTCACAAAAAGATATGTTTTTTTTATAATTTAGTTTACTAAAATTTAATTATGTTTTTGTTATGCTCTAATAAAAACTTATTTGTTTTAGAAAAAGGTTTGCTCCCAAAAAAACCATTATAAGCAGATAAAGGAGATGGATGGGCAGATTCTATTATGTAATGATTAGGATTTGTAATTAGCCTTTTTTTATCCCGTGCTTGTCTACCCCACAAAATAAACACTACGTTATCTAATCTATCGTTTATTTGCTTAATTACGTAATCAGTAAATATTTCCCAACCAATATCTTTATGAGAGTTTGCTTTATCTTTTTCTACAGTTAGCACAGTGTTTAAAAGAAAAACACCTTGCCTTGCCCAATCTGATAAATCTGTGTCCGTTCTTTCAATTCCTAAATCGTCTTTTAATTCCTTAAAAATATTTTTTAATGATGGCGGTGTTCTTACACCTCTTCTTACCGAAAAAGAAAGCCCCATTGCCTCATTTTCTCCATGATATGGATCTTGCCCCAATATTACTACTTTTATATCATTAAAATCAGTTAATTTAAAAGCGTTAAAAAGATCTTTAGCAGGCGGAAAAATGGTCTTATTTAATCTTTCTTCCTTAATGAATTCTTTGATATACTTAAAATAACTTTTTTTCATTTCATCTTGCAAAACCAAATCCCAATCATTATGAAACATGTCTATCACCTCATTTTTTAACTACTTATACTAACTTTTAATAATTAATGTATTTACACCTTTTAACGCTTTTATATTATCATAAAAGTAACAAAAAAGCTACTTATGGTAGCTTTCATTATTTATTATTTTAAATGAACGATATATTTGTTCTAATAATATTACCCTAAATAATTGATGAGGAAAAGTTAAGGCAGAGAAAGAAAGTTTATAATCTGATCTTTTCAAGACATCGTAAGAAAGGCCATTAGAACCGCCTATAACAAAAGTAATATTATTTGATATATTTTTATCTATAAAAGAAGAAAATTCTTCTGAAGATAAATTATTACCTTTTATCTCCATAGTAATAACAAAATCTTTATCTCTTATTTTGGATAATATATTTTTACCTTCAGCCTCTAATGTTTTTTTACTATCATAATTATAATCTGGTAATTCTATGATTTCTAATTTGGTATATTTAGTTAATCTTTTTTGATATTCTTTGATTGCTTCGTTAAAAAAATTTTCTTTTACCTTACCTACACAAATTATCTTTATCATACTTCAATCCAATCCGTTCTTTTCTTTTGTTTTGCTATTAAAACATTTTTAACAATTTTATTATCATCTTTTAACACCTTTTTTAAAGTATCTAAAGCAAGATCATAAGTATTGTTATCATCTGATAAATGCGCCAAAATTATGGTTTTAGTTTTATTGCCTATGAACTTTGATAAGTAATATGAAGCATCTTCATTAGATAAATGTCCTTTATCACTTAGTATTCTTTGCTTTAAATAATATGGATAATTACCTTCCATTAACATTTTTATGTCATGATTACTTTCCATTATGTATAAATCATGATTACTAAGCTTATCAAAGTACTTATTATTTATATATCCAGTATCAGTTATATAAACCATGGTTTTCCCAAAAGACTCGATTATAAAGCCAACCGAACCTTTAACGTCATGCGATGTTTTTATTACATTAATATTTAAATCGTCTATAGTAAAAGTATCATTTTCATACAATTCATAACTAAAATCTTCTAAACTTTCTTTTAAAAGACCGTATATAACTTTATTAACGTATAATTTTGGATGATATTTTTTTAAAAATACTTTTAATCCTTGAATATGGTCCGCGTGGGTATGTGTTATTAATATACCTTTTATTTCCTTTGGATCCGTGTTTAACTCTTTTAAATTTTCCTCAACATATGATTTAGTAACACCAAGATCAATTAAGACCTTGGTGTTATCAGTTGTAACTAAAACACTATTACCTTTGCTACCACTTGATAATACTGATACTTTCATTATCGGTACAAAGTTAACGGATCCATCGGAATACCATCTCTATATGGCAATCCACCATAATAAAGTCCAAAATGAAGGTGAGTACCAGTTGCAAATCCCGTATGTCCCATAGTACCTATTTGTTGACCTTTTTGAACCGTTTGTCCTTCAGAAACAAGACGTGAACTCATATGTGCATATATCGTATAATAACCATTTGCGTGTTGAATTGTTACATACGTTCCCAAACTTCCAGAATTAGTTCTTGCAGTTACAACAGTACCTGCTCCGGCAGCATAAATTGGTGAACCCTCACCACTACCAGCAATATCAATTGCCTCGTGAACTTTACCCCAACGATAGCCAAAGTAACTTGAAATGTAATATTGAGAAATAGTTGGCCAAGCCCAAGAACCCGACATAATCGGTGCAAAACTACCGCCTGCGGTTTTAGTACCAACTTTAACAATCTTCGGTACTGATGGCACTATGGTTTCAGAACTAATAATTACAACGTTTTGTGTTTCACCATTAACATTTTGAATTTTTGTTGTTAATCTATCTACTCCGTTTTGGCCTTCTTGAATTACCTTTTTTGTCCCATAAGCCATATCAGGATCCTCTTCTTCCACCGTTTCAAACTGACTTTCTTGATCAATGACATTATGAGACTCAACAACAACATCTATTATTGGTGCAATAAGACCTACCTTTACTTGCTGACCAACCGATAATAAGTTATTCGCACTATTAAACTCAGGATTAACCACTAAAAATTCAGCGGTTGCAAGTTTATGATTATACGCGATTGAATCAATCGTGTCACCTTCTTGAACGGTATAATACTGATCTTCTTTTACTTCTCCAAAAAGCAAATACTTAGTTAATGTTTTTTCATCAGTAAATATTTCTTCATCAGTAGATATATAATCTTCCTTTATGGTTATACCTTGATTAATATATATATCCTCGATTATTGAACCAGTTGTTTCTATTTCTGGTTGCGTATCGTTTTCATAATTTTCTATTTGTTCTTTAGCAACAAAAGCTTCAACAACAGCTCTTAAAGATTTATCAAACACCTCTTTATCAAGCACGTTAATTACAAGCTCGTCTTCCGTACTATCTTTTGGTTTTATAGTAATTTTATATCCTTTTACAGTAAAAGGCTTTTCTTCCTTTATTAAGTTATGAACTTGTTTAGCAGTAAGAACATCCTTCTCGTATGTAGTACACTCCTGAATATCAACGCCTGTTGGTATATAAACCTTTGATACATCATATTTTTCTTTTAAGTCTTTTTGTTCATCATTAATGTAGTCTTCTAATTCTTGTTTATCACTTATGTTCCCAATCGCTTTACCATCCAAATAAACCTTATATACATCTTGTGGTTTTAATTGAAACCGGCTAGCAAAATTTACCGTCAAAACAATAAGAGCCGCAAGAAAAATAGAACCCAAGTATAAAAATCCCTTTTTAATCAAATTTTTCATGTTTATTCACCAATCTCCTTTTGAAAATTAACAAACGTACTAGTATCTTTTTTAAATAATAATTCAATGGTTGTCGTTGGTCCACTTCTGTTTTTACCAATAATAAATTCAGTTATACTAGCATTATCATCGCGCCTTGCTTCTTTGTTATAATAATCGTCTCGGTATAAAAATGATACTATATCGGCATCTTGCTCGATAGACCCAGATTCTCTTAAATCACTCATGATAGGTCTTTTATCCTCACGCGACTCTACCGCACGAGAAAGCTGAGCTAAGGCGATGACCGGAACACCAAGTTCCAACGCCATTGTTTTTAATCCTCTTGATATTTCCGATACTTCTTGTTGTCTATTTCCTATTGTTTTAGAAGGACCCGTTATAAGCTGTAAATAATCTATAACTACCAAACCCAATCCTTTATCAGAATTACTTAGTCTTCTACACTTTGATCTTATTTCACCAATCGTTATTCCTGGTGTATCATCTAAATATAAATTAGCGTTAGATAATTGACTTATTGCCTCATTTAACTTCTTCCAATCATTATGTTCTAAACGTCCTGTTCTCATTCTAGAACCATTTATTTGACCTAAAGATTGTAGTATACGATTAGCTAACTGCTCAACACTCATTTCTAAGTTAAACACCGCAACAGCTTTATCGCTATGCATTGATGCATATGTTGCCAAGTTAAGGGCAAAGGCAGTCTTACCCATGGCAGGTCTTGCTGCAATTATAACAAATTGATTAGGTTGAAGTCCTGCTGTTAGTTTGTCAAATTCTATAAATCCAGTAGCAAGACCCGTTATTTCTGAACCCTGTTCTGCAAGTTTTTCTAGATTTTCTTGTTCTCGATAAGCAACATCTTGTATTCTTTGAAACTCACTTGTTTTCCTCATGTTACCTATTCTAAGTACCTTCATTTCGGCAGTTTCCAAAACATTATAAATTGAATCTTCTGATGCATAAGCATCATTAGCTATATCGGTAGCAGTTTCAATAATCTTTCTTGCAACCATCTTCTCTTTAACAATGTTTATGTAATAATCAACGTTTGAAGCACTTGGAACAGAATCAATTATTTCTGATAAATACTCAACGTTACCTACCTGACTTAATATTTTTTTATCATTTAATCTGTTAGTAAGAATAGTTATGTCAACCGGTGTTTGAGCATCGTTTAATTCTTGAAGAGTCTCGAATATTTTGGCATTTGCTTCGCTATAAAAAGCATCACTAGATAACTCATCACATATTTTTTGTAAAGCATTTTTTGATAAAAAAGCAGATCCTAACACGGCTTTTTCTGCTTCTAAGCTACTTGGTATTTTTCTTTCTGCCATTTTATCACTTCCTTTACTTCTTATTTTACTAGTTCAATGGTTACTTTAGCTTTAACCTTTTTATGTAAATTTATATCTACTTCATGATATCCAAGCGAGCTTATAGGCTCGTTTATGACTATTTTTTTCTTATCTATTTTATAACCCTTTTTCTCTAGCTCACTTGATATTTGCTTAGTTGATATGCTTCCAAAAACTTGGTCTTGCTTTCCTGTTTTAACTTTAAAAATTAATACGATATCCTTTAATTCTTTTTTTATTTTTTCACATTTTTTTATTTCAGCAGCTTCTATATCAGCTTTGTTTTTATTTTCTATATCTAATATTTCTTTACTTCTTGCGGTATAAGCAACGGCATAACCATTTCTTATTAAGAAATTTTGAGCATAACCATCTTTTACTTCTTTGATATCTCCAGAACGACCTTTCCCTTTAACATCCTTTATAAATATAACCTTCATAATTAGACCACCTTTCTAATTACATAATTACGTATAAGTATTATAACATAATTTCAATTTAATTAAAAGAAAAGAAAGCAAACACTTGGTTTACCTTCTTACTACTTAGAGAATGGTAATAAAGCTATCATTCTAGCTCTTTTTATTTCTCTTGCAATATGTCTTTGATGTTTAGAACATGCTCCTGTCACTCTTCTTGGTAAAATTTTACCCTTTTCGTTTATATATTTTCTTAATATTTCAGGATCTTTATAATCTACACTTTTACCAGCACACATTTGACATATTTTCTTTTTCTTTCTAAAAAATTCTGCCATTTGTTTTTCCTCCTTATCTTAATTAGAATGCAATGTCATCATCGCTTATTTCAATACTATTACCAAAATCAGCAAAAACATCATCAGAAACATTTGTTTCTTTTACAGCATCTTCTTGGAAATCCGCTGGAGATACCTCTTTTTCTGCATTATCAGAAGTTGCAACATTGCTATTAGAACCTTTCGTATCAAGAAATTGAACTCGATCTGCCACAACCTCAGTAACATATACTCTTTTTCCATCTTTATCATCGTAACTACGGGTTTGAATCCTTCCGTCTACCGCAACTAAAGAACCTTTAGTAATATACTTTTTTATGTTTTCAGCTTGCTTTTGAAAAGCCACGATGTTAATAAAATCAGTGTCCCTAGTACCTTGACTATTTGTATATTGCCTATCTATAGCAATAGAGAAATTTACGATTGCCGCATTACTTGATGAATATCTAAGTTCAGGATCCCTAGTTAATCTTCCAATTAAAAACGCCTTATTCATTTTTTATTTCCTCGACTTTCAAATTAATCTTCTTTTACTATTAAATGACGAATAATATCTTCACTTATTAATGCTAAACGATCAAATTCATTAATTGCTTTAGCATCATTTGATTCAATGTTAATTAAGAAATAATAACCAGTCTTATGACCTTTTACTTCATACGCTAATTCTTTTTGTCCTAAATCCTTTAAAGATACTACCTTAGCACCATTATCCGTTAAAACTTTTTCAAAGTTTTTAGCAACCGCTTTAACGGCACTTTCTTCAAGGTTAGGCTTAACAATGAACATAATCTCGTATTTCATTTATTTTCCTCCTCTTCTGGTCTATTCGGCCTTTAAGCAAAGTTAAAGGCAAGAGAGTAATCACATTACTCGCTTTGTATTATAACAAAAAAGATAGTTTATGTAAACC
>CASEKZ010000049.1 GCA_949288625.1 uncultured bacterium
TATGGGAGTAGAAGTAGTTTACAATCATGCTGATTATAGATTAACTAGCAAAAGAGTATTAGATGCGTTTGAAGATTATAAAGAAGTTAATTTATTTTTAAGGGGTATGTTTCCATTAGTAGGATTTAAAAGTGATGTTGTTTACTATGAAAGAAAAGAAAGGTTTGCAGGAGAATCAAAATACCCATTAAAGAAAATGCTTAATTTTGCATGGGATGGAATAACATCGTTTAGCGTAAGACCAATAAGGTTAATACTAAATCTAGGTATTATAATGTTTATCGTAAGTTTACTTATTTTAATATATTCATTAGTTGTAAAATTACTTGGACGTACGGTTGACGGATGGACGTTTATTGTATGTTCTATATGGCTCGTTTCAGGAGTGCAAATGCTATCTCTTGGAATAATAGGAGAATACATAGGTAAGGTGTACAGCGAAACAAAAGGAAGACCAAGATTTATTATTTCTGAAAATTTAAAGGAATTAGATAATGAATAAAATAATTAATTTATATAAGAAGTATGAAGAAGTAATTAATTATTTAATTATTGGAGGGCTTACAACCATTGTTGGCGTAGGCTCTAAATTACTATTACTTTTTACGATTTTGGATCAAACTGATGGAATCCAGTTACAAATTGCTGAAATTATATCATGGGTGCTTGCGGTTTTATTTGCGTATTTTACTAATAGAATATTTGTGTTTAAAAGCAAAGTTAAGGGAAAAAAACAAACGAAAGAAGCCTTTGATTTTATTAAAGGAAGAATATTTACGCAGCTAATTCAAATGTTTATAATGTGGTTTTTTGTTACTTTATTAAAACTTGATTCGGATTTTTGGGTGGTTGTATTTACTTTAATTTGTCAAGTTATGCAGATCGTATTAAATTATATAATAAGTAAGTTTTTGGTATTTAAGAAATCTTAAGTATACATAATTTGTCGAAATAATTAGAATTAAAAGCAGAAATTTAAATTCTGCTTTTTTTCTGTTTCAATATATGAAAAATTATTATATGTATTTTAATTTATAATCATAATTTTAATTTAATTATTAATTTTTCCTTCTTTTCCTTATCATTTAATATTTGATAATCTATTTATCCGAAAGGAAGGAATAATATGAAAAAAATTATTTATGTTTTATTTATTTTTGCATTGCTATTAATCCCACAACATGTAAGTGCAGCACAAGATGATTCGTACGTTGATTGGAATTTAGATAGAAGTATTTTTACACATCAATTTCGTGATGGAAAAGATCATGTGACCAATCTTGCCATGATAACGGCAAATGGTAAAACTGCATATTGTATTGAACCTGGAGTAACTGCGGATAAAGGGTCTTATTATAATTCTACTTACGATATTAACGATACTAACATGAGTGGCGCGGATGTTAAAAAACTTAGTTTAATAGGGTATTATGGTTATGGATATGAAGGACATAATGATAAGCGTTATTACATGGCAGCACAAGAACTTATATGGCGATTGATGGGAGTAGATGATGTATGGTGGACTGATCAAAAAGAAGGAGGTAACGTAATTAATATTGATTTATATAAAAATGAAATATTAAGTCTTGTTAATAATTATGAAACAGCACCATTATTTGAGTTTAAAGATGAGTATATCATTGGTGATGAAATCGTTTTAGAGGACGCAAACAACGTTTTAAGTGGGTATGAAGTTACAAGTGGTGTTGCTAGTATTGATGGTAATAAAATAAAGGTGCAAGTTACGGACAAAGTAAATACTTTTACATTAAAAAGAAAAAGCGATGGTAAGTATCCAATATTTTATTATAAAAATGGCTATCAGACGATAGGTAGTTTTGAAGCTGCTTATGATTATTCTAAAGATTATGTGGTTAATGGAGAATATGGAAAAATAATAGTTAATAAAAAGGATTTTGATAATAAAAACAATGTTTCTTTATCACCATATGCGTCATTAAAAGGGGCATCATACACTTTATATGATAAGAAAGGCAACGTACTTTCAGTTAAAGAAACTGATGAGTATGGCATCGTAATCTTTGATGATTTAAAAAAAGGAACATACATCATTAAAGAAACCAACCCAAGTCTTGGATATAACATTGATATATCAAGATATGAAACATATGTTGCAACAAGTAGAATGGAGGCAACCGTTAGTTCATATGAAAAAATAATAAAAAATAAAATTATCGTAACTAAAGTTTTAAATAATAGTGACACTATAACTCCAGAAGAAGGTATTGAATTTGGTTTATATTATGAAGATGGAACGTTTATTGATACGTATGTAACTAATAAAGACGGAATAATAGAGCTTACTATTCCGTATGGTAAATACGTTTTAAAACAAATAACAAAAAAAGACGGGATAACGGTTGCTTCCGATAAGTTCATAGAAGTTATAAAAGAAGGAGAAAACCAAAGTATTACGATTACTAACTACGTTGTTCCATCAATTGAAGAATTGCCTAACACCGGAAAACATTTTAATATAGCACCATTGATAATTATTATATCACTATTATTAATTGGCTTAATTTATGAAAAAAAGAATATTTAGTACTATTATAATCATCATTTATTTTTTAATATCCATTTATTTAATTGATTTTTCTTTTAAAAAAACTAACTCGTTAGCAAGTTATGAGGTTAATAATGGTTATTTATATGATGAGAAAGTTCTAGAAATACCTAAAATAAATTTAAAACAGAAAGTTTTAAAAGCAAGCGAGGAATTTGAAAATTTAAATAATAATTTAGTTTATTATAATTATTTTAATCCTAATAATAAGATAATAATTTTTGGCCATTCTGGAGTTGGTTTTGGTACGTATTTCAATCGTTTAGATGAGTTAAACATTAATGATGAGGCTTATTTAATCATTAATGGTAATAAGTATTATTATTGCGTTAATGATGTTTATGAAGTGTTTAAAAACGCAACTTATATCTTAAAAAACGAGCAAGATTCTAAAAAATTATTATTAATTACTTGTGTAAAGGGTAATAATAACAAACGACTTGTTGTAGAACTTGGACTTAATATCAATTAATTTGTTGAAAAATAAGAAGAAAATGATAAATTTATTATAAAAATGCTTGCAATATTATGTTAAAAATAGTAAACTTATATTGTAAGCAAGATAGCTTATAAATGAACATATATGGAGGTTTATTATGTCAAAACAACAATTAGTAGAAATGATTGCAGAAAAAGCAGGATTAACTAAAGCAGACGCTTCTCGTGCACTAGATGCAACAATGGAAAGCGTAACTGAAGCATTAAAGAAAGGTGAAAAAGTTTCATTAGTTGGTTTTGGAACATTCGCAACTTCAAAAAGACCAGCTAGGGAAGGTCGTAACCCAAGAACTGGGGAAACAGTTAAGATTGCTGCTAGAACAGCTGTTACTTTCAAGGCTGGTTCTAAGTTAAAGGATGCTGTAAATAAGTAATTAAAAAAAACCATGAAAATGGTTTTTTTTAATGCATATATCATGGTATAATAAGACTATAAAAATAGAATAGGATGGGGAAACGATGACGGAACTAGAAAGATTAGACGCTTATTTTAGAACTGCTAATTATTTGTCGGCTTGTCAGCTTTATTTACTTGATAATCCGCTTTTAAAAAGACCTTTAGAAAAAAATGACATCAAAAAGAAAATAGTAGGACATTGGGGTACGGTGCCTGGGCAAAACTTTGTTTATACACATTTGAATAGAGTGATTAATAAGTATGATTTAAACATGATTTATATATCTGGACCAGGGCATGGCGGTAATTTTATGATAGCTAATACCTACATAGAAGGAAGTTATACTGAAAAGTATCCAGAAGTAACGTTAGATGAAGAAGGCTTAAAAAAACTATTTAAAAGGTTTTCATTTCCAGGTGGCGTACCATCTCATGTGGCTCCCGAAACTCCAGGCTCTATTCACGAGGGTGGGGAACTTGGTTACTGTCTTTCGCATGCTTTTGGAGCGGCATTTGATAATCCTGATTTAATCGTAGCGTGTGTTATAGGTGATGGTGAGGCTGAAACCGGGCCACTTGCAGCAAGTTGGCACGGAAACAAATTTTTAAATAGAAAAAACGACGGAGTGGTACTTCCCATACTCCATTTAAACGGATACAAAATTAGTAACCCAACTATTTTTTCTAGGATGAGTAATGAAGAAATCGCAAGTTATTTTTATGGTTGTGGTTATAAAACCTATTTAGTTGACGGTAGTGATCCTATGTTGATGCATAAAAAAATGGCGTTAACAATGGATAAGGTGGTTTCAGATATAAGAGTCATAAAGGAATCAATAGATGATGAAAAGGTTTTGTGGCCGATGATAATTTTACGAACACCAAAAGGGTGGACTGGGCCTAAAGAAGTTGATGGCAAGAGAATAGAAGGTTCTTTTAGGGCACATCAAGTACCAGTTACCATGGAAAAAGATGAGCATATTAAAGTTTTAGAGGACTGGTTAAGAAGTTACCATCCAGAAGAATTATTTGATGAAAATGGTGTCATAATAGAGGAAATAAAAAGTTTGTGTCCTACTGGAAATAGAAGAATGGGATCTAATCCAATAACTAATGGTGGACTACTAAGAAAAGATCTTGTTATTCCTGATTTTACTAATTATAAAGTAGATGTACCTTACCCGGGCAGTGTAAAAAGACAAGATATGCTTGTTTTAAGTAGTTTTATAAGGGATATATTTATATATAATAAGGATAATAAAAACTTTAGAATTTTTGGACCTGATGAAACAATGTCGAATAGGTTATATGATGTATTCGATGCAACAAATAGA
>CASEKZ010000050.1 GCA_949288625.1 uncultured bacterium
TTATAAATGCAAAAATATAAGTACGGTGGCGACCATCGGAATTTAAGCCTGCCAAAGAAGTAAGAATACTTAGTCTATGAAGCAGGAACGCTTGATCGGTGACGACCAATGCGCAAAATTTTTAATTTTGCTTTTGTTCTAAAATTATCATGCGTAATTGCGACAATTTTCTTGACTTTTTATACACATGGTTTATAATAAAAAGTAAAATTTGTATTTGCAGAAAGGAAGGTTGTTCATGAACAAGAATGGTTTACCAATAATATTATTAAGAGGAATAGTAGTACTTCCTTATGCGGAGTTAAAAATAGATTTAATTGAGGAATTAGATACGAGGATAATAGAACTTGCCAATCAAAATCATGATGGTTTGGTACTTTTGGTTTCACCAGAAAATTACTCGGAAGAAAGAATTGAAATAAACAAATTACCTAATTTAGGAGTAATAGGAAAAATCACTAAAAAAACGACTTTACCAAACGGGTGTATAAGGGTTACCATCGAAGGGGTTAAAAGAGTTAAAATAGATGAATATATTTCTTATAAAGGAGAAAATGATGTTTTTAAAGGAATTGTTTCACAACCGGTAAGATATGCGATGGATTTATCCGATGAGGAGGCTCTTTTAAGAAAGTTAAAAACCGAAATTGAAAGATATATTAACGTTGTTCCTTATGCCTCAAATAGTATTTTAGGGGTAATTGATGATATTCAAAGTGTAAGTAAATTAGCGGACGTTGTCGCAAATTATATGCCAACTACCTTTGAAAGAAAGTATGAGTTTTTAAAAACGGTTAATCCGCATACAAGGGTAATGATGAACCTTGAGGATATACAAAAGGAATTAGACGTATTTGAAATAGAAAAAAAACTTGATGCAAAATTAAAAAAAGAACTTGATAATTCTCAAAAAGAATTTATATTAAGAGAAAAAATAAGACTAATAAAAGAAGAACTAGGAGATATATCATCAAGGGACGATGACATAAACGAAATAAGGGAAAAGCAAAAGAAACTAAAGGCTCCTAAAAACGTCATTGATAAGTTGAATCGTGAAATAAAAAAATATGAATCTACTCCATCAGCATCTCCAGAAGTTGGAATAATACGTAATTACATCGACGTGTTAATTAATTTGCCATGGAACTTGTATACGAAGGATAACACGGATTTAAAAAAGGTAAGAGAAGTACTTGATGATTCACATTATGGTTTATCTGATATAAAAGAAAGAATAATAGAATATTTAGCGGTCAAAAAAAGAAGTGTAAGTGGTAATGCTCCAATAATCTGTTTAGTTGGGCCTCCTGGTGTTGGTAAAACATCACTTGCAAAATCTATCGCTGATGCGATGAAACGTAAATTTGTTAAAATATCAGTTGGAGGAGTAAATGATCCAGCGGAAATAATTGGTCACAGAAGAACCTACATGGGGGCTAATCCTGGTAGAATAATAAATGCTCTTAAAAAGTGTGGTTCAAGTAATCCCGTTTTCTTAATAGATGAGGTAGACAAGATGACCAAGGACATTAAAGGTGATCCCGCAAGTAGTTTGCTTGAGGTTTTAGATCCAGAACAAAATGCTACCTTTTATGATAATTACGTAGAAGAACCATATGATTTATCTAAGGTAATGTTCATTTTAACAGCTAATTACATAGAACAAATTCCAGAAGAATTAAAAGATAGGTTAGAAATAATTAAACTATCTAGCTATACGGAGTACGAAAAGCTTTTTATCGCGAAAAACCATCTTATAAAGTTAGGCCTTAAGGAGTATAAACTTGATTCTTCTAATATAAAATTTAGTGATGAAATAATACTTAATATAATAGAAAAATACACTAAGGAAGCTGGAGTGCGTGAACTTAAAAGAATGATAGATAAGGTAATTAGAAGGTATGTTAAAAACATGATTGAAGATGATAAAGATACTATAAACGTAAGGGTTACCGATAAAAAACTAGAAGAATTTTTAGGTAAACCAAAGTATGAAAACAGCGAGTTTTTATCAAATGATACGCCTGGGGTTGTAAATGGTCTTGCGTATACTTCGTATGGTGGTGATATATTACCTTTGGAAGTTGTAACCTATGAATCCAAAGATAAAGTTAAAATAACTGGTAATTTAGGAGACGTAATGAAAGAAAGTGCTTTCGTTGTGTTAGGACATATAAAAAGTCATACTAAAGAATACAAGATAGATTTATCAAAACTTGATAATTTGTGTATTCACATTAATGCCGTTGAAACGGCCATCCCAAAGGATGGTCCATCAGCGGGTATAGCACTTACTACAGCCGTTATTAGTTCTGTTTTAAATGTTACGGTTCCATCATGTTACGCGATGACGGGGGAAATGACCTTAACTGGAAAGATTCTTCCAATCGGAGGATTAAAAGAAAAAATAACGGGTGCTTATTTATCAGGTGCAAGGACTTTTATTATTCCAAAGAAAAACGAACGTAATTTAGATGATATTCCAAAAGAAGTAATGGAAAAGATAAAAATAATTATGGTTAGTAATTATAAAGAGATATATGATGAGTTGTTTAATAAAAAGAAGAAAAGTTAACATTTTTCTTCTTTTTTTACATATGTTTAAGTGAATGGAGATTGATATAAATGAAACAAATAATACCTTTTGTAAAAGATATTAGTTTAGGTTCTAAGATTTCAGAGATAACTAGTATCGCCCTTGAACATAATTTGACAATGGAAAATAATGATTCGGTAGTTGGGACTTTTACCATTAGTGGTAAATATAAAATAAACGAGTTAAGCATTAATGAAGAGGTTTTTGAAAAGAAAGTCAACTTTGATATTACGTTAGACGATAAATATGATGCTTCAAAAGTAATGATAGACGTGGATGATTTTTATTATGAAATAGTAAACGACGAGTATTTAAGGGTGCACATAGATGTTTTAGTAGATAACCTTATTTACTATAAAGAGCAAAAACCGGTATTAGAAGAAGAAAAAAAAGAGCTTGTTGAAATTATAACCGAAGATGAAAAAGGCTTTTTTAGAGATGCTGATAAAAATAAAGATGAAAAGGAGAATATTATGATTACTGATAATTTGACAAACGATGGGGATATGAAGGTTACTTTAGAAAAGGATGAAGAAAGCGAAAAAAGAAATGATGAAGAAGTCAAAATATCTAAAATAACTGATAACATTACTTCTAACTTTTTATCTAATGAAGAAAAATATAGTACATATAAAATTCATATAATAAGAGAAAATGAAAACGTAGATACAATTATTGAAAAATATAATGTTTCTAAAGAAGAATTAGAAAAATATAATAGTTTGGATAATGTTATAATGGGTTCTAAAATCATCGTACCACTAGTAAATGAATAATAACTTGTTAAAAAACATTATAAAAAAACAATGTCGCTCGGTAAAAAAATACGAAATAAGAAAAAATGCTATTATATATACTAATAGTGATGGAAAAATGTTTGTTGCTAAACAAAATGGAAAAAGTAGTATAATAAACACTTATAATTATCTTAATTCTAGAGGATTTGGGTACGTGCCAAGACTTGTTTATCAGGATAATGATGGATACGTTTATGAGTATGTTGATGATTGTTTAACTCCTAATGAGCAAAGAATAAGTGACGTTGTTAAAATGGATGCACTTTTACATAATAAAACGGTGTATTATAAAGAAACTTCGCTTGATGAGGTGAAAAAAATATATGAAAAGCTAAATAGTAAAATAGATGATGTTTTTAGCTATTATGATGAACTTGTTTTTAGTATAGAATCTTATTATTATGCCTCGCCAAGCGAATATCTTTTAATTAGAAATTGCTCAGTAATATTTTCTTGCTTGAATTTTTGTAAACAAGAACTTAAAAAATGGTATGAAATAGTAAGTAATAAAAATAAAAAAAGAGAAGTATTATTGCATAATAACCTAGACCCAAGCCATCTGATTCGTAATCATGAAAACGTACTTATAAGCTGGGATTATGCTACTAGGGACTTACCAATTTATGATTTTATTAAGTTGTATAAAAATAACTATAATAAATATGATTTTAGCGATTTATATAAAGAATATATAAAAAGATTTCCATTACTTAAAGAAGAAAAGATTCTTATGTTTATAATTCTTTTTATTCCAGAAAAAATAAAGTTTGATGATAATGAGCTTAAAAACACGATGGAAGTTAGTAAATTATGTAATTATTTATTTATAACCGATAAATTATTTATGGAAAATGAGACAAAAAATACCGAAGAACAAAATCATTATGTCAACGAACAATAAAAACACTTGAAATCTAGCACATAGTATTAATGTTAGTATTGCTTGATAAAAAGTAATAAAACAAAACGCAATTACTAAAATTAGGTATTTTGTCATTTTACCACCAAAAAAGTTATTAGGACGCATAACCATCACCCTTACAATATTATATGAAAATAAAAAATTATTGCTAACCATATTTTTATAAAAGTATGGTTTTTTTTAGTAAAAGATGTTATGATATATTTATACTAGGAGTGGTTATATGCTTAATAACAAAGGGTTTGCTGTATCAACAATACTTTATACGTTACTGATTGCTTTTTTACTATTTTTAGGAGCTACTTTAGCTATGTTTTCATCATCTAATAGTATTATTAGTAACGCAAACGATGATTTAATAAACGGAATTGTTTTAAATCCGCAGCAGGTTAAGCCTGTTAGTATAGATTCTAATGGAATTGCTACAGATAATTGTGTAGCAACCGGCATTACCAAAAAAGATGATGAACATTATTGGTATGAAAAAACTAATAACATATTAGTTAGAATAACAAGTAGGTATGGTGTTATGTATTGGCCAAGGGACTTTGGCGGTAATATTGAAAACGGAATTTTAACGCAAGGTAGTGATTCTAATGGAAATATTAGTGCAACTTTTACTTGTGATGGAAAATCTTGTAATCAACCGGTTAATTTAAAGAATTCAAGTAGCATTGAATTTGAATTGAAAGTTTGTGATAAGTTATTACATAACGAGGAATATAATGATGATATTAATTGCAAGACAATACGTTTAGGAGACATTTGTGTATAATTAAATCATTTTAAACATTCTTGATTTCAAGAATGTTTTTTCTTATAAAAATAAATTATAAGTTGTATAAAAAATAAGTATTTGTTATTAAAAAAATAGTTGTTATTATAAAAATATAAATAAAAGTGATTGGAGGAATAGTATGAGTGTAATAAAAATAGCATTAACTGGAGGACCAAGTGCCGGTAAAACAACTATTATTGAAGAAATTAAAAAATACGTTAAAGATTATACTAAATATAATTTAATCGTTATACCCGAAACGGCGACGGAATTATCTGATAACTTAATAAGACCGCAAGACGTAAAAAACGCCATTGATTTTCAAGGCTCAGTGTTAGAAAGGCAAGTATTTAAAGAACAAGAAGCAAATAAAATAATTGAATATAACGAAAAAAGTGATAACGTTATCCTTTGTGATCGTGGTGTTATGGATAACTGGGCGTATTTAAATAATCACTTAGAGTTTGATTATTTGCTAGACAAACATGGTTTAGATGAAATTAACTTACTTGATGATTATGATTTGGTTATATATTTAGAATCAACGTCCTGTTATGAAAACTTAAAATATGAAACCGAAACTAATAAAGCAAGGTATGAAGAAAAAGAAAAAGCAAGTAAGCTAGATAAAAAGACGTTACTTTGTTGGTGTGGTCATCGTAACTTAAGAATAGTTAAGGCAAAGGAAAACTTTTCTGATAAGAAAAACGAAGTAATAGATATTTTAAAAGAATATATAAGTGGAATAAGAAAAAGTTCATATGAAATGTACGAAATAGATGAAGCCTCTTCCGACTTAACGATGTATGATGATAATAATTCTATGACCGTAAGTGAGTATCACTATCATTTAGGCTTAGAAGATAAAAATGGTTATGATTACGTATTAATTAAAAGGATTTATAAAGGGTATGAAAGTTACGTTTTTGTTGTTAAAAAAGTTATAAATAATGTAATTAGAATAGTTAATGATAAAAAAATCACTCAAGCAGAATTTTTGAACTTAATAGCGAAGTATAATATTAAAAAAATAGTCAAAAAAGACGTTTTATCTAGTATATATAATGGTTTCGTTTATAAAATAGAATCATATGACGATGGTATGGTATTGGTGTTAAATGATGAAAACAAGGGAATTATTCCAAATAATATAAAGGTATCTAGACCATTACAAAGTGCCAGCTGTTATGAGCAAAATAAATATAATGGTAAAAAAATAAGTTAAATATGTTATCATATTGTTATAAAGGAGAAGACCATGGGAATATATAATAGTAATATTGATTTTAATAAGTATAAAATGTTTTATGCGGTATCAGAACATAAGAGTTTTTCTAAGGCAGCGGATGCACTTCACGTATCACAACCTGCTATTAGTTATTCCATAAAAGAATTGGAAGAACAATTGGGTACTAAGCTTTTTATTAGAGAATCAAAAAGTATAAAATTAACTGAAAATGGTGAAAGATTATTATCATATGTTATTAAGGCTTTTAATAACATAATAATGGCACAAAGAGAACTACAAGAAGACAACGAAAAGTTAACTGGCAACATAAGAATTGGTATATATTCACATATTTCGCTTTTTATGTTGCCTAAATTAATTAAAGAGTTTAATGATAAAAACCCATATGCTTCATTTGAAATTTATGCATCTTCAACCGCTGAATTAAAGGAAAAGTTGCTTAATAAGGAATTAGATTTCATTATTTTACAATACCCGTTATTTACTAATGAAACTAATTTTACCGAGGAAGTTATTTGCGAATTAGAAAATTGTTTTTTTACAACTAAGAAATATTATGATATGTATAATAATAATGAGAATAAATTAGAAGAATATCCAATTTTACTTCCTATGAGGGGATATGAAGACATAAACTCATTAGAACTTTTATTTAAAAATAAAAACATGATTATAAAAAATAATTTTAGGGTATATGCAACCGAGCTTTGTAAAAAAATGGTAAAAGAAGATCTTGGAATTGGTTGGGGGCTTAGAAAATCGGTCGAAGAAGAATTAAATAGTAAAGAGTTTTATGAAATTAAAACTAATTTTGAAAGTCCAAAGACTAAATTTAGTATTTCTTATGATAAAGCTTATTTAAATAAGACTGCAATGGTTTTTTTAAAGTATTTAAAATCTTATTTTAAAAAGAATTTTTAAAAATAATACCTTGATAAATTCTTATTAGTTTGATATACTATTATTGTTTTAAAAAGCAATGAAAAAGAGGAGTAAAACAAGTTTATTTTAAAGAGAGTTAGTGCATGGTGAAAGCTAATATATATCTTGTTTGAAGGTAGCTTTGGAGCTTAATTATTGAACTTAAGTAAGTAATTACGTATTTTTCGCGTTAAGAATTATAAGTGCATATCAAAAGATATGAATTAAGGTGGTACCATGGGAATAATCTCATCCTTTAGTAAGGATGAGTTTTTTTAATACATAAGAAAGGATGAAATTTATGTTAGAGAAAAAATATGATCATAAGTTAGTAGAAAATGGGAAGTATGATAACTGGATTAAACATAATTATTTTAAGGCGGGAGATTTAACTAAAGAGGCTTTTGCAATAGTTATTCCACCTCCTAACGTAACCGGAAAACTTCACCTAGGTCATGCCTGGGACACAACCTTACAAGATATAATAATTCGTTATAAAAAAATGTGTGGGTATGACGTTTTGTGGTTACCGGGAATGGATCATGCGGCGATTGCAACCGAAGTAAAAGTAGTAGATAGACTAAAAAAAGAGGGCATTAATAAACGTGATTTAGGTCGTGATGGCTTTTTAAAAAAAGCATGGGAATGGAAAGAAGAATACGCAAGTACCATCAGAAGTCAGTGGGCTAAGTTAGGTCTTGCATTAGATTACTCAAAAGAAAGATTCACGCTTGATGAAGGTTTTAGCCGCGGCGTTAACAAAGTATTTGTAGATTTTTATAATAAGGGACTTATTTATCGTGGAGAAAAAATAATAAACTGGGATCCGGTACAAAAAACAGCGTTATCAAATGAAGAGGTTATATATAAAGATGTAGCGGGTGCGTTTTATCATATTAAGTATTTTATCGAGGGTAGTGATGATTATTTAGAAGTTGCAACGACCAGACCTGAAACTTTGTTTGGGGATACCGCCGTTGCTGTTAATCCATTAGATAAAAGATATAATAAATTAATAGGTAAAAACGTTGTTTTACCAATCGTTAACAAATTAATACCTATTATTGGTGATGAGCATGCTGATCCTTCTTTTGGAACAGGTGTTGTTAAGATAACACCAGCACACGACCCTAATGACTTTGAGGTTGGTAATCGTCATAATTTAAAAAGAATTAACGTAATGAATGATGATGCAACCATGAATGAAAACGCTGGAAAGTATGAGGGTATGGATAGGTATGAATGTCGTGATGCTTTAGTTGATGATTTGCAAGATTTTGATTTATTAATTAAAATTGAACCAATAACTCATAGTGTTGGGCATTCTGAAAGAACGGATGTTATGGTAGAGCCAAGGCTATCTAAACAATGGTTTGTTAAAATGAGACCTTTAGCGGATAAAGTTCTTGAAAACCAAAAAAACAAAGATGGTAAAGTAAATTTTGTCCCGAAAAGATTTGAAAAGGTAATGAATCACTGGATGGAAATAACTTATGACTGGTGCATATCAAGGCAGTTATGGTGGGGTCATAGAATCCCGGCTTGGTACAAGGAAGATAAGGTTTATGTTGGTCTTGATGCTCCAAAAGGCGATGGATGGGTTCAAGATGAAGACGTGCTTGATACTTGGTTTTCTTCTGCGTTATGGCCGTTTAGTACGCTTGGCTGGCCAGATGAAACCGATGATTTAAAAAGGTATTTTCCAAACGATGTTTTGGTAACGGGTTATGACATAATACCTTTTTGGGTTAATAGAATGACTTTTCAATCACTTGAATTAACCGGTAAAAGACCTTTTAAGGATTGTTTGATTCATGGCCTTATCAGGGATAAATTAGGGCGTAAAATGTCTAAGTCGCTTGGTAATGGAATAGACCCAATGGATGTTATAGAAGAGTATGGTGCTGATGCTTTACGCTGGTTTTTAACAACTAATTCTGCTCCTGGCCAAGATTTAAGATATGATGAGGATAAGGTTAAATCAACTTGGAATTTTATAAATAAGATATGGAACGCATCAAGATACGTTTTAATGAATACTAAAGATTTAAAGAAAATTGATTTAAGTAATTTATCATCAAGTGATAAGTGGGTTTTAACTAAGTTAAACAAAACCATTAAAAGTGTAAGTAAAAGCATGGAAAAATATGAATTTAACATCGCTGGAAGTGAACTTTACAAGTTTATTTGGGAGTGTTTTTGTGATACATATATAGAATATAGTAAAATAACTAGTGATAGTGATTCTACAAAATCTACTTTAATCTACGTTTTAGCTTGTATTTTAAAAATGCTTCATCCTTTCATGCCTTACGTAACCGATGAGATATATGATAAATTACCTATTAAGAAATGTAAAAACGTTATTTTATCAAGTTATCCTAAGTATGATAAGAGTTTGGTATTTAAAGATGAACAAGAGGAAATTGACGCTTTAAATAACGTTTTATCAACGCTTAGAAACGTAAAAAAAGAAAATGAATTACCAAAAGGTTTTAAGGTTATAAATAATTTTAAAGATGAATATAAATATATCATAAATAACAATAAAGACATATTGACAAGGTTATTAAAATGTGATATTATACTATCTTCTAATGAAGAAATGATGAGTTTTGACGTTTTGTTTTCATACGGAACACTTACCATTTTATATAATGGCGAGAACAAAAAAGATAACAAAGAATTATTACTTAAACAAAAAGATTCATTAGAAAAAAGCATTGTAAGAAGACAAAAGTTATTATCTAATCCTGGTTATGTTAATAAGGCTCCAGAAAACATCGTTTTAAACGAAAGAAAAAAGTTAAGTGAAGAACAAAATGAATTAAAAACGATATTAGATAAGATAAATTAAAGAAGGATAGGTGGTTTTGGATGGAAAAAAGTTTACAAAACTTAGTTGGATATAATGACGAGGACGTATGCTTTGATTATGAATATGATTTTTATAACGCGTATTTAAGTGAGTACGTTAGTCAAGATACAAAAGAAGTATTAGTTCCCGTTAGCAAAAACACGCAAGATGCTTTTATGGCTCTTAAAGAGGAATATTCTATTTCTAAGCAGGTTCCTGCTTATGAAAGAAACACAGAAGCTAAATTAGCGGATAGCTTTATGTTTTACGTTTCGGTAGGAGCTATTGTTATAAATGAAAACGGGTATTTCATCAACGTTAGAGTGCTTGATAAAATAACGAATAAGTATAACAACGTAAACAAAAAAAACGGAGTTTCTTTAACAAAAGGTAGCCTTAAGTAGTTACCTTTTTTTCTTGCTTTAAATAAGATTTTGATATATACTCAATTTAAGGAGTGAGATAATGAAATTAAAACATAGTTATTTTTATACTTTAAGGGAAGAATCTAAAACCGAAGAATCTACAAGTGGTAATTTATTAACCAGGTGTGGAATGATAAAAAAAACTTCTTCGGGTGTTTATATGTATTTACCACTTGGTTATAAAGTCATTAAAAACATAGAAAAAATAATAAGAGAAGAACTAGAAAACATTGGTGCTGGTGAGCTTTTAATGCCTGCTTTAATACCAGAAGAACTATATGTATCTTCTGGACGAAGCGATGCTTTTGGTAGTGATATGTTTAGGCTTAAAGACCGTTTTGATAAAAGTTATTGTCTTGCTCCAACTCATGAGGAGTTATTTACCATAGCTGCTTTAAGTAAAATAAAATCATACAAAGACTTACCTTTTAGTATTTACCAAATTCAAGATAAGTTTAGAGATGAGCCAAGAAGTCGTTATGGATTAATTAGGGTAAGGGAGTTCTTAATGAAAGATGCTTATTCTTTTGATAAAGATGAAAAAGGACTTAATGATTCTTATAACCAAATGTATAACGCCTACAAAAAGATTTTTACAAGACTCGGAATTGATTATAAAATAGTAAGGTCAGATACGGGTTGTATGGGTGGACTTTTATCCGAGGAGTTTCAAGCGATAACGGATATTGGGGAAGATAAACTTGTTATATGTGATGAATGTGGATATGCTGCTAATAGTGATGTTGCAAGTTGCACACTTTTAACTAAAAAATCAGATGAAAATATCAAGATACGAGAACTAGTAAAAACCCCATCGGCGGGAACAATTGAAGAAGTTTCAAAGTATTTAGACGAAGATAAAGATAAGTTTGTTAAAACTCTTATATATAACATAGACGATAAATATTACGCTTTGTTAGTAAAAGGTTGCCACGAAGTAAATGAGGCAAAGCTTAAAAAAATATTAAACGCCTCATCCGTTACTTTAGCAGAACCATCAAAAGTTGAGGAAATAACTAATGCTAAAGTTGGTTTTGCGGGTCCTATTGGACTTGATGTTCCTATTATTATTGATAACGAGGTTGCATCAATGAAAAACTTTATTGTTGGTGCTAATAAAAGTGATTATCATTATAAGAACGTAAACTTAGAAGATTTTAATTATATCTTAACAGAAGATATAAGATGTATTACAAAAGAAGATAAATGTCCTTTATGTGGTAAGGATTTGATTTTTAAAAACGGAATTGAAATTGGTAACACCTTTAAATTAGGAACTAAGTATTCAAAAGCTTTAGATCTTACGTATTTGGATAAATCAAATGAAAGTAAGTATGTATGGATGGGGTGTTATGGCATCGGTCTTGGAAGATGTATGGCATCGGTCGTTGAGCAAAATCACGATGATAAAGGAATTATATGGCCGATGGAAATAGCTCCGTTTAAAGTTTCAATCATAATTGTTAATACAAATGATGATGCTCAAAATGACGCTGCTAATTATTTGTATACCGAACTTAAGAGCAATGGTATATCAACGATTTTAGATGATCGTAATGAGCGTGCCGGGGTAAAGTTTAATGATGCTGATTTAATTGGAATTCCAATAAGAATAACCATTGGTAATAAAATAAATGATCAGCTAGTCGAAATCAAAGAAAGAAAAAAAGATTCTTTTGAAGAAATATCACTTTATGATGCATTAGCGAGAATAGAAGACATAATTGATGGTGAATAACCTAAAAAAAACAAAAAATGGCTTTAAAAAGTCGTTTTTTTTAATTTTTTTTATAAAAAACGAGGGATTTAAAACTTTTTGTAGAATAATTAAATTAGGAGGTATGTTTTTTATGGAAAAAATACCTTATGAAGAAATATTAAAAATTCAAAGAAAAGTTAACATCGTTGACATTATCGCTGAATATCTTCCGCTTGAGAAAAAAGGAAAGAATTATTTTGCGGTATGCCCATTTCATGATGACCATAATCCAAGCATGAGTATTTCTCCTGAAAAACAAATATATACTTGTTTTGTTTGCGGGGCTTCTGGTAACGTTTTTAACTTCGTTATGAATTATGAACACATAACGTTTTCCGAGGCAATCGCTAAAGTAGCAGCAAAAATAGGTATTGATTTTGCTACTAATAGTAGTTTTAAAACGATAAAAAAAGATGATCGGTATGATAAGTATTATAATATGTTTTCGGTTACTAATAAATATTATCAAAATAATATTAAAACGATATATGGAAAAAAGGCAACCGATTATTTATCTAAAAGAAACATAACCGAAGAAGAAATAAATGAGTTTGGTATTGGACTATCACTTAACGATAATAACGTAAGTAAATTATTATTGTCTAAAGGTTATGATAAAAACGATATTATGCTCCTTGGACTTTGTGGTGATTCTGGCGGGTTTACCTATGATACGTTTAAAAACAGGATAATGTTTCCGCTTTTTGATACAGAAGGGAAAGTAGTTGGTTTTTCAGGCAGAATATATAACAATGAAAAAGAAAGTAAATACGTTAATTCAAAAGAATCACCAGTATTTAAAAAAGGTAAGTTATTATATAATTTTCACCGGGCATTAAACTATGCTAGGGAAAAAAAACAAATAATCGTTGTTGAAGGGTTTATGGATGTTATACGTCTTTATACCATCGGTATTAAAAACGTTGTAGCAACGATGGGAACCGCCGTAACAAAAGAACAAGCAGCTTTAATAAGAAGGTTATCAAAAAACGTTGTTTTGTGTTTTGATGGCGATAAAGCTGGAGAAAAAGCAACCATAAGTGCCTTAGAAGAGCTTGAAAGAATTGGTCTTGAGCCCAAGGTAATAAGACTTGAGGATAACATGGATCCTGATGAGTACGTTTTAAAAAAAGCTAAAGCAGGCTTTGATAGCCACTTGAAAAACGCTATGACGGCTTTGCAATTTAAATTAGAACAAGGAAGAAAAAAAACGGACTTTAATGATTATAATGAAATTTCTAAGTACTTAAATTCGGTTGCAAAAGAACTCGAAAAAATAGATGATCCAATCGTATATGAATTAACCATTAAAAAATTATCGAAGGAAACCGGAGTGGAATTTGATACCATTAATAAATTAATTAGTAGTATTCCAAAAAAAGAAGTAAAACAAAAAAAAGAGCCTAAGGTATATAAGAAAAATAAGTATGAGATGGCTGAGGAATACTTGGTACATTACATGTTAAGAAGCAAAGATGCTATTTTATTATATAAAGATAAGGTTTCTTATTTAACGAATAAGACGCTTGCGTTAATCGCTCTTAAAATACTAGATTTTTATGAACAAAATAATTATGTTAATGCTACTGATTTTTCTTTATATTTACAAGATGATGATGAGTTAATAAAAGAAGTATTAAGAATTGACTCAATAAATATACCAAGTAACGTAAGTAAAGAAGTGATTTTAGATTACATAAATACCATTGATGAAGGAATATTAAAAAGGGAAATAAAAAATACAAAAGATAAAATAAGAGGCGAAACAAACGTTGCAAAAAAGGTTGTTTTACTAGAAAAACTTGCTACGTTGAAGAAAAAGGAGTGTAAATGATGAAAGAGATAAAAACGTTTGAACAAAGAAAAAAAGAATTAATTGAAAAGGGAAAAGAAAAGGGATTTTTAACTTATGAAGAACTAGCAGAAACTTTAAAAGGTCTTGAGTTAGATAGTGATTCATTAGATGATTTATATAATACTTTTCATGAAAATAACATTGAGATAACTTCTGAAGAGTTTGATAGTGATGAAGAAGAAGAAAACGATGATGTGGCCTTTGAACTTGATGATGTTGCTTTGCCTAAAAATGCTAGTATAAATGATCCGGTTAGAATGTACTTAAAAGAAATCGGTAAGATTAGTTTGCTTAGTTTAGATGAAGAACTTGCGCTATCAAAAAGGGTTGAGGAAGGTGATGAGGAGGCAAAAAGAATTCTTGCTGAGTCTAATTTAAGATTAGTTGTGTCTATTGCCAAAAGGTACGTTGGTAGAAACCTATCATTTCTTGATTTAATTCAAGAAGGAAACATTGGTTTAATGAAGGCGGTTGATAAGTTTGATGCATCAAAAGGATATAAGTTTTCGACTTACGCAACGTGGTGGATAAGACAAGCAATAACCCGTGCAATTGCTGACCAAGCTAAAACGATTCGTGTTCCAGTTCATATGGTTGAAACGATTAATAAGTTAAAAAGGATTCAGCGTCAGCTAACCCTTGAGTTAAATCGTGAGCCAAGTGAGGCAGAACTCGCTAAAAAGATGGGCACAACCGAAGATAAGGTAAGAGAAATATTTAAAATTTCTCAAGATCCATTATCTTTGGAAACACCTATTGGTGAAGAAGATGATTCACATTTAGGAGATTTTTTAAAGGACGAAAGTTCTATGAGCCCTGAAGAGTACGCGATAAACGAAGTTCTAAAAGATGAAATAGAGGAAGTCTTAGGAACTCTTACTCCTCGCGAGGAGGAAGTTTTAAAACTACGTTTTGGTCTTCATGGTGGAACTTGTCATACATTAGAGGAAGTAGGAAACATGTTTGGTGTAACTCGAGAAAGAATAAGGCAAATTGAAGCTAAAGCATTAAGAAAGCTTCGTCATCCTTCAAGGTCAAGAAAGTTAAAGGATTATCTTGATGCATCATAAAATAACAATCTCTAAAAGACTTCTTGCAATTGCAAAGATGATTGATAAAAAAAGCGTTGTAGCGGACATTGGTTGTGATCATGCTATGCTTGATGTTTACTTATCAAATAATGGTTTGGTAAAAAAAACAATCGCTTGTGATGTAGCAATTGGTCCCTTAAAAGAAGCTAAAAAAAACATTATGTTGTATGGCGCTTCAAATATTGAAGTAAGATTGGGAAACGGCCTTGATGCTATAAGTGAAAAAGATAACGTAAATACGATTGTTATTGCGGGATTAGGAAGTCAAAAAATCATTGAAATATTAATTCGTGACACTGAAAAGTTAAAAAACGTAAGTACAATAATTATTCAGTCTAATACCGGCTATGATAAAGTAAGATGTGTTTTAAATAAGATTGGTTACTACGTAAAAGATGAGGTTTTGGTTAAAGAAAATGATATTATATACGTAATTATTAAATTTCAAACGGGAAGTTTTAAATATACTAAAAAAGAGCTTTATTTTGGACCAATACTTCTTAAAAATAAAAATAAATTATTTAAGGAATTATTACAAAATGAAATCAAAAAAAATAATAAGATAATAAATAGTTTACCATGTAAAAAAATTATAAAAAAAACTTCTTTGAAGTTAAAAAATAAGCTACTAAAAAAAGAAATTCAAGGTGTGTGAAATGAATTTCTTTTTTTTATAAGAAAAAGGTAGGATTAGGAAGTTCTTGATTATTATTATAAATATCATTATTTTTCACTTCTTCAGGAATTTTAACGATCTTTTTTGAATTATCTGTCTGGAAGAATTCTTTACCTATCTTTCCAAGTGTTTTTATATTATTAAAAACCGGTTTAACTTGATAATATAAGGGAATGGCTTGATTTACAACGTTAAGTGTTTTTTGTGCGTTTGATAATAATGAGGACCAATTTATTTTTCCTAATATACCAGTTGTTTTACCAGCGATTTTAGCAGCAGGTGCTGATGCAACATTTATAGCTGGCATGGCAGAGTAGGCTGGATTTACCATCATGTATGGAATTTGGTTAAACATAACATCACCTCTATAATAATATATGAAATTAAATTAAATGGTTTATTAAAGCTTAAATAAATTTGTGATTTATGTTTGATTTTTTGTAATCTATGATATAATATTTTATAGAATAGAAAGGTGTAATCCAAATGAAAGCGATAGAAGTTATATTATTACCATTTGTTTTTGTGTATAAAGGGTTTATATCCGTCTTATTAATACCATATTACTTTGTTTTAGGAGTTGTAAAGCTTTTTCAACTTATTGTAGGAAAAAATGAGGTAAAAGATAAGAAAGTTATTCCAGAGTTAAAAAAAGGTGAAAAAGTAAAAGTGGTTAAAACAATTAGATCGGCTTATGATAAACCAAACGTTCCGCCTAAAGAAACCGACCCGGTAAAGTTAAAACAAGAAAAGGATGAAAAAACCGCAAAAAGGCAAAGAGAATTTGAGCGATTAGTTAAAAAAGCAAGACAAGAAGAAGCTAAAAGAATTAAAGAACAAGAAAAAATAAGAATTGAAAGCGAAAAAAAAGAGGCTGAAAAAGCAAGAAGAGAATTAGAAATTAAAAAAAGAGAAGAACAGCAAGAATCACAAAAGCTAGCAAAAGAAGAAGCTTTAAGAAAAAAAGGTCAGCCAGTTAATTTTTATGAAAAACTTAAGTCAATATACAAAAAACTTACGTATAATAAAAAAGAAGCTTTAGAGTTAGAAGCTAAAAAAGTCGTTTTAGATGAACAATTTAAGGATCAAAAAAACAATACTTCAAGGTTTGAAAAGCCTTTAATATTTAACTACGTTGCTAAAAACGCCGCGGGAGAAATAGAAAAAAGTAGTATTGAGGCTTTATCAAGGGTAGATGTGCATTCTTTTTTACTTGCGGAAGGTTATGAAGTATATGATATTTCCGTTGCAAAAGCACCAGTTGGTATTACTATTGGTGGTACACATAGAATCAAAAGAAATAGACTTATTTTTTATCTTTCACAATTATCTGCTTATTTAAAGGCTGGAATTGCTTTGGCACCGGCAGTTAAAATACTAGATGAGCAAGCTAGTAATAAGTTAGAAAAAAAAGTATGGCGTGCGGTTTATTATGATTTATCAATGGGTGATGTATTATCAGCCGCAATGGAAAAAAGAAAAGATGCGTTTCCTAAGCTTCTTATAAACATGATTAAAACGGCTGAAATGACTGGTAATTTACCAGAGACACTAGATGATATGGTTGAATATTATACAGAATCAGAAAACACTAAAAGACAAATGAAATCAGCAATGATGTATCCTGCGGTGGTAAGTATTTTTGCAATCGTTGTTGTAACTTTTATACTTATGTGGGTTGTTCCTCAGTTTGTTGATATATATGCTGATTTAGGTAGTGATGTACCTGCTATTACAAAGTTTGTAATTTCAATAAGTGATTTTCTTAAAGATTATTTAATATATATATTATTAGTAATTATAGTTTTGATTTTAATTTACTTATACTTATTTAAAAACATCAAAGCGTTTAGAAAAACGATGCAGGAGTTTATGATGCATTTACCTGTATTTGGTAAAATAATAATATATAATGAAGTTACCATTTTTACTAAAACTTTCGCAAATTTAATTAATCATAACGTTTTTATTACCGATTCAATAGACGTTTTAAGTAAAATTACTGATAATGAAGTGTATAAAAGGCTTATATATGATACGGCTAAAAACCTAACAAAGGGAAACACCATATCGATGGCTTTTAAAGATCATTGGGCGTTTCCTAACATAGCTTATCAAATGCTTTTAACAGGTGAAAAAACAGGTAGGTTAGGTCAAATGATGGAAAGGGTATCAGAGTATTACCAAGAACAGCATCGAACCATTATTAATCAAATGAAAACGTTAATAGAGCCCGTTTTAATAATAACTTTAGCTGTAATTGTAGGTGGAATACTACTTGCGGTTATAATACCAATGTACAGTATGTATGACGCATTATAGAGGTGTATTTTATGAACATTGAATTTATTACCGGAACCATGATATTTATAATTGGTTTAATATTTGGTTCCTTTTACAACGTGGTTGGATATAGATTGCCTAATAACATGTCTATTGTATTTCCTACGTCACATTGTCCAAATTGTAATCATAAGTTAAGGTTTTATGAATTAATACCGGTTATTTCTTATATATTTTTACTAGGCAAATGTAAAAATTGTAAAAAAAGGATATCTTTATCTTATCCTTTTTTCGAAATTATAACCGGGGTTTTGTTTTTACTTTCATACCTTGTTTTTGGTATTAACATGAAATTCTTAATTAGCGTAACGTTTATTTCAATTTTAATAATAATAAGCATTAGTGATATAAAGTATTACATAATACCTAATGAAGTTATTATAGCAGGTTCTATAATCATTATTATTGAATTTATAATTAATTCTTTAATTACTGATGTTAGTATTATTAATGGTGTTGTTATGCCAATTTTAAATGGTTTAGGTGCTTTCGCAATATTATATTTATTCAAAATATTTGGTGATGCACTTTTTCAAAAAGAAAGCTTAGGTGGCGGTGATATTAAATTATTATTTTTAATAGGGTTAGTTCTTGGTTTTGATATGTCAATTGTTGTAATTTTTATTGCATCATTTATTGCGTTACCATTATCAGTTATAAGTCTTATTAAAAACGACAATAACGTGTTACCATTTGGGCCATATCTTTCGTTAGCCTCAGTAATCGTGTTATTAACCAACTTAAATCTTGATATGATTTTAAATTTTTTTACTAAATAAAAGAACGCATTGATATCTACTTTTAAAACGCAGTTTAAGATAATAATGCGTTTTTTTTCGTTTACAGAAATTTACGACTTCGTTTTCCACAATTGATAAAAATATTGACCGGGGGGGGGGTTAGTGATATTATAAACATGAAAACGGAGTGATTTTAGTGGATAAAAAAGGTTTTACACTAATAGAATTATTGGTTTCGATAGCTGTTATTATTTCGATAACCACGATTGCAATAGTAGGGGTAACAGGTATTAGTAATAAAAGTAAAGAACAAGCATATGAAAGGGTAAAAGACCAAATAATGACCGCCGCTGAGCAATATTTTGATTCAAGAGAATATTTGTTTGAAAATCTTGCTGATGATGCTTATGGTGTAATAACGGTTGGTATGTTGGTTGATGAAGATTATCTAAACAAAGTAACGGATCCTAGAACAGGAAAAAGCGTTAATTATTGTAGTCAAGTTCAAGTTAGTATAAAAAATGGTAGATATGTATCAAAATTTAAAGAATATGAAGATGGTATAAAGTGTGATAATGATAGTTTTGTTTCATTGAAGGAGCCCGGGTCTGCTAGTATAAGTATTACTCCTTATAAAAGTGGAGATAAAACACATGCTAAAGTTAATAGTGTTAATGGATGGTATAATATAAAAGCTTTAGGTGAAGGCGCTAAATTGGCTTTATATGTTACAGCGGATACACAAGGTAATGGAAAAATAAAAGGAATAAAAAGATGTACTGGTTCTACTTTGTGTACTGATTTTGGTAATGATTATATAACTGATGAATTAACTTACGAAGACACTAGCGTATATGGTACTGATACATCTAAAACCGCTTGTTATCTAGCTACTAATATTTCTGGTAATTCCGCTTATACTTGCTTTAAAGCCCAAGTTGATACGGTAAGACCAATAGTAAATTTAGAGGTAGAAGGAACTGCAAAAAACAATGGAAATTCAAGAGTAAAAAATTATACTGGAGATAAAAAATGGTATACAAGTGATGTAGATGTCTTGATAAATGATATGTCTTCAGACGTAAAAAAATGGTCTTGGAGAACTGATAGTTGGAGTAGCGATGAATTTACTTACGAGCAGCTAAATACTTCGGAGGTAAAAAATAGCTTATATATTACTGCCGAAGGAAGTAATAGGTACGTTGAAATAAATTTAACTGATAAAGCAGGAAACACGAATACTTATACAAAGAAAAATATAAATATTGATAAAACCGTTCCTAAGTGTACTGTATCTATAAGCGGTGAAAACAAAAACGGAGATAAATATAAAGAAAATGGTTGGTATACAAGTAACGTTAGATTAACTGGAAAATGTCAAGATGCTACTTCTGGGTGTAAAGAAAATACCATAGAAAATGTGTATAATAACGAAATATCAAAAGAAGCAAGATCTCCGGGATACGTTACTGATAACGCAGGTAATTCTACTATATGTGACTCGAAGAGTTTTGGAGTTGATCGAACGGCACCAGTTCTTCACAATGCAACACTTAGTTGTGACGAGTATAATATTCAAAATCGTATTGTTTTGGAAATTACTGATAATTATAGTGGTTTTGCTGATTCTCCATTTACTTATACACATAGCCGCACTAATGATTCTGCTGAAAATAATTATTATACGGAACAAAAAATAGGTACAAATAAATTTTGGCATGGTTTTGGATATGTTTCTTCAGAAGAAAATATTGTAACAATAAATAGTATAACCTTGAAAGATAATGCTGGAAATAGTAAAACGTATAGTAATAACCCAATATCGTGTAGTTATGCTAGTGGTGGTAGAAATAAGAAAGCTCCTTATTCTTGCCCTGATGGTAATCCAGAAACACAATGCACGATACGGTTTAAATAAATGATATTATGGTAAATTAAAACAGTAATCATTTTTGATTACTGTTTTAATTTATATATCAAGTGTTTCCATATCGCTAGAAATATCACTTGGCGTGGTATTTATTTGTTGTTGAATATTATTTTCTTTTTTAGTAGATTTACTATCTATTCCTAACACTATTTTTGTTGATTCATCATCAAGTTCAACTAGTCTTAGTATTTCTTCAATCGTAGTTATGTTTTGAATTACTTTTTGTAAACCATCTTGCAATAGGGAAGTAGTACTAGGGGTATAAACTAACTTTCTTAATTCTTCTTTTGGTATGCCATTTGATATTGCATCACGTATTTCTTGTGTAATTATAAGAACTTCATGAATTGCAATTCTTCCTTTATAACCACCGACGCATTTATCACAACCTTTAGCATATGCTAACTCTTGTACGTCTATACCTAGATTTGCTTTTATAAGTTTTTTTTCATAATCTATTGCGGGTCTTTTTTGGATGCAATGAGGACATATTCTTCTGGCTAGTTTTTGTGATACGATTCCGTTTAAAGAACTTGCTAAAAGGTATGTTTCAACGTCCATATCGCGTAAACGTTCGATTGTGTTTAACGCGTTATTAGTATGTAACGTAGATAATACTAAGTGCCCAGTAATTGACGCTCTAACAGCTATTTTAGCGGTTTCATCATCACGAATCTCACCAATCATTATGATGTCTGGATCCTGACGCAATATTGAACGAAGTACATTAGCAAAGGTAAGTCCAATATCACTATTAACTTGTATTTGATTAATACCATCAATGTTCATTTCAACCGGATCTTCAACGGTAACAATATTTACTTCTGGGGTATTAAGTAACTGTAAAAGTGAGTAAACGGTAGTTGACTTACCAGAACCAGTAGCTCCAGTAATAAGTATAATTCCGTTAGGTTCTTTAATAAGTTCTTTCATCTTTCTTAAGTTATTAGGCGAAAAGCCAAGACTTTCAAGACCATTTAAACTTGAAGAATAATCAAGGATACGGATAACTATTTTTTCACCTTCGTTAGTAGGAAGTGAAGAAACACGCATGTCAAGATTAATGCCTTTTATGTTTGTTTTTATGGCGCCATCTTGTGGCAACCTTGATTCGGTAATATCCATTCCTGATATGATTTTTAAACGTGCTACTAAGTTTTTTTTAATATTTTCTGGAATTATTGTGTAGTCAATTAATATTCCATCTATTCTAAATCTTACTTTTATTGTTTTTTCTTTAGGATCAAAATGAATATCACTAGCACCTGCTTCTGCAGCGGTATATATAATTTCGTTAACGATTTCAGTTATTGGTAATTTTGTAAAATCAATTTGTTTTAACATAACATCGCTTCCTTTTTATTCTTTTGTCCCTTATTATTTTTTATCTTTATGCTAGATTTTATTATGATAATATTATATAATATATTTTAGAAGATAGCAAGTAAAGTTAGGGTGATAAAATGAAAAAGAATAATAAAGGTTTTTTCTTGGCGGAAACAATTATCATGATTGCACTCGTTACAACGGTAATGGCGTTTGTTTATCCTAATATTTCAAAGCTATATGAAACGTACGTTGATAAAACAAAGTATTATGACCAAACCCAAGATATATATACACTTCGTGCGGTTTATGATTACTTAATAAGTACCAGCAATGTTATAAATGATAAAACCACTAATGGTAGTAAGTCCATAAGTTCTTTAGATGAAGGAAAAATAGATAATAATGATGTTATGATACAAGGGCTACAAGAATTGTACATTATTAGTTATACAGAACATCCAAGTGCAGGCGAAAATTATGATTTTACAAGGTATTTAAATAGAATGAAAGTTAAAACCTATGATACTTTTTCATATCGTTTAATTGGTGTTTTTGAAGGAAATAGATATGCATCAGTTAAAATTGATGATCCAAGTCCATATTAAAAGGTGGTTGAAAGATGATGAAATTAAATCAAAAAGGTGTTACGTTAGTTGAGTTAATTGTTAGTTTTGCACTAGTTGCGGTAGCTATAGTATATTTTTATCAAACTTTGTACACCGTTAAAAATTTATACAGTAAATCCCAAAAGGAAACAAATGAATTCGTAGATGTTAATTACGCATTTAGGATAATTGATGCTTTATATGATAACCTTAAAGA
The DNA here is from genome assembly GCA_949288625.1 of uncultured bacterium. Lineage (GTDB taxonomy): Bacteria > Bacillota_I > Bacilli_A > RF39 > UBA660 > Aphodocola. Next base: position 23,091 of record CASEKZ010000050.1, read on the forward strand.
AGATGAAAATATATGTGATAAGATTAATGATTATGGAAAAAAAGATAGTTATTTTAAAGCAAAAGCTAATGAATCTTGTTTATCTAATTCAAATGATTTTCAATATGTATCATTTAAAATAAATGGTAAAGATTATAAGTTATATCGTTATTTAGGAATAAATCAAAACGTATCGTAAAAAATAAATTATGAATATATATATCGTAAATAATTATTAAAATAATCTAAAGATAAAGTATTTTAAGTACTTTATTTTTTTATTAGTTATCATTGAAATGGTCTGCATCCAAATACATAATCCTCCAAATGATAATGCATAGTATGATAGTATCATTTTAACAATGTTATTTATTTGTAAATATTTTATTTTAGTAATACCTCCTGTTATTTCTAAAATTATGTTTATCATTGTTTGGGTGTTATATGAAAGTTTAAATAAATTTCCTAAAAGCGAGGTTAATATGTTAAATAAAATTACTATTCCAAGAATTACAAGTAATTGAGACATACTTATTTTTATTACGTCTTTTAGCATGTTTATAAAAGATGTATCTTGAGTTTTAACATCATTTAAAACATTAACTTCATAGATAAAGTTTTTTCTTAATATAAACGCTTTAACAAAGTTAGAAAAGTACGTGATTAGTAATATAATTATACCTATTTTACTATTATTAAACGTGCCAATACCAACTGTTCCGATGACAAATAATGGGTTTATAAAATGAGTACAACATAGTAGGTTTTCAGCGGTTTTTTCACTAATTAAACCGTTTTTTAAATACTCATTAATAAAAGAGGCACTAGATGGAGAACCACAAATCATTGAACATATAAATATACTTGTTACAACATCATTAAAATTAAATAAAAAATTAAATGTTTTTTTAATTATTTTAGGAATTATTTTGTATACTTTAAACTTAACGAGTAAAAGGCCTATTATCATAGTAGGAAGAAGACTTGGAAATATTTTAATAAAGAACATACTGCTACTTTCAATAACACTTTTTATAACTATTTTTGAGTTTAGTAATATAACAACTTCTATTAATAATAAAAAAT
>CASEKZ010000051.1 GCA_949288625.1 uncultured bacterium
TTTATTTGTGGTTGTGTAGGTGTAGAGTTTAAATTATTGATGGGTGTTGATGGTGTTGGGTTTGGAGTAGGATTATTATTTAAATTATCTACTCCGTTAAAAAAATTATTATTATCCATAATTACCTCCTTGTTTTTTATCTATTATTGTTATTATTATTGTTGTTATTATTATTGTTATTATTACTTGAAGAACCACCTGATGACCAAGAAGAGCTTGGCTCATAATGTGGCACTACCGAAACCCCTGAATTGTTTATCTTAATGCTATCGAATGAATTATTTATTGGTGTTAAAGGAATAGTCTTAATAACTTTAGTTGCAGAATCAACAAATGATAAAACTTGTTGATTTGCTTTGATTTTTTCATCACTAGACATATCATCATAAGCACCATTTCTTAATTTAATAACTTCTGATAAAGTTGATTTTTCATGTTTGGCATAACCTTTAACAGTTTCTACTATATTTGGAATTAAATCCCATCTTTTCTTTAAATAAACATCCATTGTTGAAAATGCCTCTTCAACACGATTTTTGATTCTAACGAATCCATTATATGTTACTAGAACATATATAACTAATAGAGCAATTACTCCTATAACTAAATATATCATTTTTCTTTACCTCCTCTTAATAACCTAAATCTTTTAATACATCTTTTACTGATGATTTATAGTCGTCATCGACATTTAAGTAAATAACTGTATTGTCGATTCTTGAAACAACTTTAAATTTTCCATTAGTAGTTAATGTATATTTAGCATTGTTACCTGCACTAACTGATGTTTCTGCAGATCCTGATGACTTCGAATTTTCAAATGTTTTTTTATTATTGTTAAAAAAACTTGATGCATAATCGCTATCCGACAATTCATAAAATTCTATTTGATAAGTAGAGTCGCTACTTATTGCAATATAAACTTGGTTGATATAGTCATATTCTGACATTTGGCTTGTAGCATCTTGAACTGTATAACCTTTAGATTCCATTTTACTTTTAAAATCTGCTGAAGTTATTGATGTCTTATTACCACAACCTGTCAATGTAAATAAAACAACAAAGCATAACACACCCATCAAAAGTCGCTTAACTTTCTTCAAATTTACATCTCCTATTATTTCAATTATATCATATTGTAGTCGAAAATAACCATATTTCTACAAAAAACGACTAAAAAATAAATAAAAACTTGCTAATAAAAGTCAATAATTTTTTAATCATTTTCCATTTATTTAATTCGCATATTTTTAAGCATGCTAACGCTGACCTATTACTAGGTCTTTTTTTAACAATGTTTAAGAGATTCTACCATATATTGATTTCTTTATACTTTTTCTTTACAACTCCATAATATATCCTTAAAAATTTATTTAATCCTGCTATTTTAGCTACTTTTTTAGGCTTTCCTTCACTTTCTTTTTTTAATATAAAGGATCTTATTTTATTTTCTGACTTACTACTACTTTTTATAGATTTTACTATTTCATATCCTGTTTTTCTTAAATATTTATTACCTCGTTTTGATATATGTCTATTTGCTTCAAATTTTCCTGATTGATATGGCGAGGCATCTAGTCCCGCATAAGCGATGATACTTCCAGCATTTTTAAATCTTCTAACATCTCCTATTTCAGCAATTATTCTTGATGTTAATTTCTTTCCACATCCTGGTAGTTTATTTATTTCTTCATATTCCGGTAATTTTCTTGCAAGTTTATCCATTTCTGATATAATGGTAGTGGTTGTTTTAATTGACAAAATTAAAACATCTGCACTACTAATTGCTAATAGTTGTGCATATTGATTATTAGGATATGTTGAAATTGTTTTTTGAGCAAGGTCATAAATTTTAATTGCTAATAAACGTCCAGATTTCTCATGTCCTATTTTTTTGGCTAATTTAATAATTTCTAATATAAATTGAGATTGCTTTTTCTTTAGTACAATCTCTGGGTGATAATATTTTTTGAATATCATTAATCCTAATTCCATATTATTAGCATTTAATAATTGATAATATCCGGGAAACAAGATGTCGCATAAATTGGAAAAATTCACTTTTTGATTCGTTTGAACAGAAATCTGTGTCAAATATTGTCTGGATAAAAATTTCAAATCATTGTATATTTGGTCTGTGACTTTCGGTTGTTTTAGTTTGTACCAATTTTCACAACAATATTCTGCTAATTTTAGTGAATCCTTTTTATCTGTTTTTACTTTTCTAAGATTTCGATCTAAATGCTTTTTTATTTTTAAAGCATTTTCTTTTACTACGAAATACTCTTTTTCTAATAAAAAGCATAATACAGGTAAATGGTAAGTTCCTGTTTCTTCCATTACTATTTTAACATTTTCTTTAGGTATTTTTTTTAGTTTTTCTTCTAAAAAACTAAAACCATCTTTATCATGATTGATTTCAAATGGCTTTTCTACAACATCACCATAAATAGATAATATTGCAATTGTACTTTTTCCTTTGGAAATATCAATTCCTACTCCATACTTCATTTTTGTTTTCCTTTCTACTCTTTTATTATGATTGGTTCCAACTTCTTTACATAAACTCATTTTGGTTCTTTACACGAGAATATTTATCTCAACTTGCTTAATCGAATATATTATGTGAAGAGTTGGATAACACTTTTTATGGCGAGAACTTTATCTCTAAAAGACGCTCGTTATCCAATCACTTCAATCATAATAAAAAGAAGCTTATCTTGCTTCTACAATTAACTTGATTGCGGTTCTTTCTTCGCCTTCTATTACTATATCAGTAAAAGCAGGTATACAAATCAAATTTTTCCCAGATGGCGCTACAAAACCCCTTGCTATTGCAACTGCCTTAATTGCTTGATTTAAAGCACCAGCACCAATTGCTTGTATTTCAACCATACCCTTTTCTCTAAATACGTTAGCTAATGCTCCAGCCACACTACTTGGATTTGACTTTGATGAAACTTTAAGTGTTTCCATGTTTATTTCCTCCTTAATATTTTAGTCATTATAAATATATTAAATTAAGACGAAAGTTATGAAAAAAAAGAGAATTATTATTCTCCTTTTACTGATTAAACATTTCTATTACCTCTGATAAATGGGTAATTTCAGGATACTGACTTCCTTCTAGTTCCTTAACAAACTTTATTCCAATGCCTAACTTTTTCTGCCATTCTTTTATGTTTCCAGAATAATCATCAATTAATATGGCGGCACTAGGATTAACCACTTGTGTTTTCGGTATTTCCTTTGGTACGCTAACTATTGTAACTTGAGGTAGCCATTTATGTATATATTTAATTTTTTCTACCATTTCATTAGTAGAATTAATATGAGTTAAAATATATACGTTAAATTTTTTAGAAGCACATATCTTTTTTATTTCATTTATACTATCATTAATTTGTTCTGTTTCCTCTATCAATTTTTTCCAATCAGTATTTCTAAAATACTCTTTAACTTTTTCTTGATCCTTTCTATCAATTCCAATCCTATCTAATTCTTCATATGTTTTTGATATAGTATCTAGTATAACTCCATCAAAGTCTATGTACAATTGTTTCATCTTCTATCTCCTTCCATTTTGGCAATAACTTAAAAGTCAATTTTTCTTTACTAACGGGATGATTAAATTCTAACTTATAAGCATAAAGTTTTATTTCTTCATTATCTTTTTTACCATACAATGAATCGCCCAATAATGGGTATCCTATATTTTTAAATTGCAGTCTTATTTGATGATGACGACCAGTTATTAAGTTAATTTTAACAATTGTTTTTTCTTTATAATAACCTATCACTTCATAAGTAAGCTTTGATAACTTCGCACCAGCAAAATTTTTATCTACCACACCACTTTTACCCGTTTTAGGATCTTTATATAAATAGTTTACTAACGCACCAGTTTCCTTTTTTAAAACACCATCAAGTACCGCAACATAATTTTTATTAAACCGATGATTTTTAATTTCTTCGTTTAACCTTTTAGCGGCCTTAGAAGTTCTTGCAAAAACCATTATACCACCAACTGGTCTATCAAGTCTATGAACAAGACCTATATAAACGTTACCAGACTTATTATACTTTTCTTTAACATAGTTTTTAACCATATTAAGTAAATCTAAATTCCCCGTTATATCGCTTTGAGATAAAACATTAGGCTTTTTTTCAACAACAATTATTTGATTATCTTCATACAAAACGTTTAACTTATTCATCTTCCCACAAACCATAAATACCACATGGTAAAACAAGTGTGCTACCAGTCATTGGAAGCCCTATTTCTCCCGATGATATTTTACCCCTATATTTTTTATTTATTGTTAAACTAAGAACGTTTTCAAGCACTTTAGACGACATCCCAGTTGTATATGAATTTATTAAAAAGAATAGTGGTTTATCACTTAATACTTCTTCGCATAATTTTATTAAATCGTATAAGCTATCTTCTATGTTCCAAACCTCACCATTAGCGCCCCTTCCATATGACGGAGGATCCATTACAATTGCATCATATTTGTTACCACGTCTTATTTCTCTTTGTACAAACTTTATAACATCATCAACGATGAACCTAACGTATTTATCAGCTAAATTAGATGATACAATGTTTTCCTTTGCCCAAGTTACCATACCTTTTGATGAGTCTACATGCACAACATCAGCACCCGCATAAGCACATGCTAGTGTTGCTCCCCCTGTATACGCAAATAAATTAAGTACTTTTATTTTTCTATTAGCATTTTTTATTTTATCAATCATAAAGTCCCAGTTAACAGCTTGCTCCGGAAACAAACCAGTATGTTTAAATCCCATTTGCTTAATATTAAAAGTTAAGTCTTTATATTTTATCTGCCAATCATTTGGCACTTTGGTTATGTTTTCCCAATGTCCGCCACCTTTATTACTTCTAAAATACTTTGCATCTGCCTTTTTCCACAACTCTGCGTATGATTTATTTTTCCAGATTATTTGAGGATCTGGTCTATCTAAAACGTATTTTCCCCAGCGTTCTAACTTTCTTCCATCAGCCATATCAAGTATTTCATAATCTTTCCAGTTATTTGCTAATCTCAAGATAACCACCTCTTATAACATTTTATCATTTTTAAACAATTAAAAAAAGATATTTACATTAATATCTTTTAATAAGAATAAACGATAAAACTAATTAGTATATTGCTTAATCGGTATATCAATCGTACTTTTTGCAGTAACATCAATACCAACAACGTGAGAATTAAAGTTAAGATCCTCTCTCCAATAAGAACTAAAGACTAAATAAGCAGACTCCCCAGTATCAAGTTTTGGTGCGGCTTCTGGATCAACCTCTAACTCATCATAAATCTCTTTTGAAACATAAACGTCCTGCAAATTAACCAAATTTTGTTTTAGTAAATCAGCAGTAACATAATCGATAGAAGAAAACTCATAAACATTTCCTCCCACCCCTTGTGTAGCATCAATTATTTTATTAACATCAAACGTATTACCATCATCCATTAGTAAATTACCAGCTATGCTTGTATCAATGTTTATATCATAATATATATCTAAAATAATTGGTATACTACCAGTATTTGTTACCTTAACCGTAAAATATTGTTTTTGACCTGGCTGTGTTAAATTAGCACTATATGTAACTGTATTTGAGGTATTTGTTATTGAGCTATCAACGTTACTGCTTACCGCGTTTGCCAAATCAACATCCCCCGTAGAACCATAATTATTTAGTACGGCATACATGTTACTACTTTTCACCTCTTCTAAAACGTCTTTTTGTGTCGTTATTTCAAAAGCAAACTCTCCTTTTGCAGTTGCAGTACCATTTATTGTTAGTGTATCTGAAAATATCGCATAGCCTACCGCTACCGCCAAGATAAATAAAACCGCTCCTATTATTATTCCTTTTTTCTTGTTCATAAGTTACCTCCACTACTATTTTTTACATGTTTATAATATCATATACCCCCCCCCGGTCAATATTTTTATCAATTGTGGAAAACAAAAGTGTAGTTAATTATTTATTTAAGTTCCCGGTTTTCAAACAAAGGGATTTTAAGTCTGGAAACTTTTAGGGAAATGTCAAGGACGAATGAAATGAGTTCATCAAAGATCCTTGACATTCTTTTTC
>CASEKZ010000052.1 GCA_949288625.1 uncultured bacterium
ATTTTTAAAATCACGCAAAATAAAAAGAATTAGAAGTTTTTTTCTAATTCTTTTATTCTTCTATCAATTCTATCTTTTCCCAATAACTTCATGATGTCATATAGGTTAGGAGTCATTGATTTTGTTGTTAGTGCTACCCTAATTACCATTGAAACATCTCCTACGTGTCCTTTATATTTATTTGGGTTTTCTTTGTATTCCTTTACTTCTCTTGCATAACCAAACTCTTCTGATAAATCTTTTATTCTATTGAACCATGTCTCTTGACTATCATTTTCATCATAGTATTTTTCAATGTATGTATTCATTAACTTTAATATTTCTTCTTTGTCATTTACGTCTTTAAATTCGTATGTTTTCTCATGTTTGTCAAATAACTCATCATACATGTACCAAACAAGCTCTTTAACCTCACTAAATGATGCATAATCTTTTCTTGGCTTTTTTTGCTCTCTTTCGATGTTTAAAAGGCCTATCGTAAAATCTTTATACTTAACAATTAACTCATAAAATTCTTCATCATACTCTTTTGCATAGTTTAATAACATATCATAAAACTCGGTAGCTTTTATTCTAGATAAGTAATTTTTAGAAATATTCATTAACTTTTCAACATCAAATAGTCCACCAGATTTACTAGTTTTTTTAAAATCATATTTAAAATCATCTATTGTTTTATCTTTATTTGCATCCCACCACTGCTCAAAATTAGTGTTTGCAAGAGTCATTAAATAAAGTTCTACAGCCTTAACAGGTATACCTTTTTCCCTATAATAACTCATCTGAGCTTCTGGATCTTTTCTTTTAGAAAGTTTTCTTTTTATACCATTTTCCTCTTTCATAATCGGAGAAATATGTGCATACTTAGGCGGTCTAAAGCCAAACACCTCAAACAACTGAACATGCGTTGGAAGTGACGAAACCCACTCATCTCCCCTTATAACATGAGTCGTACGCATCAAATGATCATCTACAAGGTGAGCAAAATGATATGTCGGAAGACCATCTTGTTTCATTATTACAATATCCATATCATTTTCTGGAAAAGATATCTTTCCTTTTATCAAGTCGTTTATAACAATCTTTTTATTAAAATCCCCAGGAGATTTTAATCTCAAAGTAAATGGCTCACCATTTTTTATTCTTTGATAAGCATCATTAACTGGTATTTTTCTACATTTAGCATATCTTCCATAATATCCTATTCTATCTTTTCTTCTTTCTTGAGCCTTAGTCATTTCATCTTTTTCTTCTTTTGTACAAAAACAAGGATAAGCAAGATTATTAGCAACTAAATACTTCATAAAAGTTTGATATATTTCTTTTCTATTACTCTGTGTGTAAGGACCATAATTACCAATTTCTTTATTTCCTGATATAACTCCCTCATCTGGAGTTATATCAAAATATTTAAGGTCCGTTGTAATAACATCAACAGCATCTTCTACTAATCTTTCTCTGTCCGTATCCTCTATTCTTATAAAAAACACACCATTAGTATCTTTCGCAACCTTTTTTGAAATAAATGCTTGAAATAATGTTCCCATATGAGTGTAACCAGTAGGGCTTGGTGCAGCACGGGTTACTATGGCATCATCTTTTAAATTTCTTTTAGGATACATTTTTTCATAATCTTCTATCGTTTTTGTTACATTAGGAAATATTAAGTTCGCTAAATCTTTGTTAGTCATATAATCTAATCCTTTCATAATGTTATTATATAAATAAAAAAAGTAAATTAAAACATTAATTTATCTTTTCAAATACCATCGTTGCTTGAATTCTATCGCCACCAAGTAACCCTTTTGAACTACTATTTGTTGTAGATATAGTATGAAGCCTATAACCTTTTGCGGCCTGATCATTAATTACCTTTTCTAGCTCTGTTAAGTTACCAGAACCAGTTCCAACAAACTTTTCTTTTAACGTTACTTGTAAAACAACGTACTTCATTTTATTTCTCCTTTTTTAAACGCATAAATTAAGCGTGATTATTAAAAATTGGTGACCCGTACGAGATTTGAACTCGTGAATGTCGCCTTGAGAGGGCGATGTGTTAAACCCCTTCACCAACGGGCCAATAACTATTTGGTTGCCCTGACTGGATTCGAACCAGTGCATGTCGGGGTCAGAGTCCGATGCCTTACCACTTGGCTACAGGGCAATTACAGAAAATATTATAATATATTTTTTTATTTTTAACTACATAAATAGTAAAATAAAATTAATAAGATTAAAGATACCGTCCTAATTAACAGTATCTTTATTTTTAGTAATAATAAATTTTTCTATCCAACCTTTTTTATGTTTAAGTGAAACATAGCCAATGGCACACATGACAAAAGCTCCTAAAGCATCAACAATCAGATCTTTCATCGTATCTTTTAACGCTAGTCTTCCGACTAAATCAACACCATTTTCTAACGCAAACTTTTGCATGTTAAGACCTAATATACCATCAAAAGAAAACTCATAAATCTCCCAAAACACGCCTATTGAAACTGCAAAACAAAACGCAAAAAGTGATACAAAAAATGGTGATAAATTAAACTTTATATCCTCGCTTTTATTTAGTAAACTAACAACCGAAAAGCCTAATGCACCAATTCCACCACCACTAAACGTGTGTAAAATAGTATCCCAGTGGGGAACTCGGTAATAAAAGTCTCTTACTTCCCCTAAAAATATGGCAGCGTATAAAAATATCATATAAATAATATACATCATATTAGGTATTTTAAACTTATTTTTTTTAGATAATAGTTTTGGAATAAAAATTGCAACAATACCTAATAAGCACTGAATAAGCATTAACACGTAATCACTTTTAACCTTAACGTTAGCAACATGCATATCGTTGTTAACCGGAGAAGTAATTATTCGATACACTATAAAACCAAGTGGAATAATAAATGATGCTAAAACAAACTTAGAAATTATGCTTTTTATGTCTTTCTTATTTTTTATACTTTTTCGCATTTTTTACTTCCTTTAATTTTTCTTCCGATACTATGTACCTATATAAAATATCGTCTTTTATAACGTAAAACCACGTTTCCTTACCCTTCATAACCTCATAATTCATGATTGGAAGAAGAAGTTCTCTAGATAAATTTAATATTTCTTTAAATTCACTTATTTCTATAAATTTATACTTCTCAACATCAATAATATTATCAGTATTAACAATTATATCATCATAAGTTTTAACAATTTTACTTATTTCTCTGTCGTACTCTGATTTATTTGTAAACATAAACAATTTTTTTAGTAAAAGACAAATTACTACGAATACAACAATGTTAGCGATGATAATATAACTCATAACGGTTTTGTTGGTTTTTACAAGGTCTCCTTCATAGACGTTGCTGGTTTTTTCCTTTGAACCTTTGTTTTCAATTTCAACAACTGATGAAGAAAGAGGAATTCTTAAAGTATTAGAATAATCATCAGAATAAGAAGCACCACCAACACTTCCATCAAAATCTGCTTTTTGAGTAATTTCTAAATACCCATCAACGGATATTTTAACTTGACTTTGAAATTCTTTTAAAGTGTTTATATAATCTGTTAAATATATATCATAAGTTCCAACGGTCGCAAAAGAAGTATCATTAAAACTTATTACCTTTTCATCAAGAACGTTTTCCTTTTCTAAAATTTCAGGATTGTCAGAATTATCACTAGATGATTTATAATAAACAACTAGTCTTGCGGTTATTTTATCAGTTCCCGTAACGTTTGTTTTTTCGGTTGAAGAAAAATTATATAAAGAATTTATTTGGATATGATCAATTAAATTTAAAATATATGCTTCATCTTCACCTAAATACTCCCGGTCAATAAACTCATTTGGTTTTAAATAAACCTTATAATCAAAATCACCATCCGAGGTATAACTCATTACTATGTTTTCGTCTTTTTTCTTATCATCTGGAACTAATGCTTTAAATAAATAACTTAAAAAAGCAAATTGTATAACCATAGAGATGATTAATAAAACAGAAATTATTATTTTTTTTGAATCAATCTTACCTATTTTTAACTTAGTCATACAAACCTTCCTTTCAGCCTTGAACATAATTCATGTTAATAACAAAATCATATCTAATTTTATTATTTATATTTTTCTTAAGGGTTACTTTTATGCCAAAAACCTCTTCTTGCCCTGGTTCTAACACTTTATTAAAAACATCAAAATCGTCATAACTAATTTTTATGTATCCATTGTTATTGATGCCATACTCATTTATTGAAGAAAGTCTAGCTGGAAGCGACCCAGTATTTTTTATGGTAACTAAAAATGATGCATAAGACCCAACGTAGGATAAATCAGGTACGTAAATAAATAGGTTTTTGTCATTTTTTGATATTATTGCAGAGGCTAAATTACCTCCTGCTTGCTCATTTTTCTTAACTTCTTTAAAAATGACCTCCAAATCTTTATTATTTACATGATCTTCTTTTACATCAACGTTAACCTTAAAAATATAATAACCAATTGCAAGTGTTAATAAACACAATACTAATACTACAATTATTTTACTTTGTCTTTTCATAAGACACCTCTATCATATCAAAGTATAACATTTTAAAGGCTAATTTTCAATAAATATTTTACCAAGGTGTAAAACAAAATCATTCTACTCTTCCTAAATCTACTTTTACCTCGTCATTTATGTTTGTGTTTAATAGCTCACCTAATATTAAAGTCGGGTATCCCATGTATGGAATATCTAATTTTACAACACCCGCAACTTGATTTTCTTTTACTGGATATAAATCGATATCATTGTTATTATCACCCTTAGTTATAAAAGTTCGGTTACCATCTTCATCTTCCTCAATTAAAACTACCCGGTGAACAACATAATAATTATCCATACGATACCTTATTACATCACCCTTTTTTATATCATCAACATTAGTATCCTTAATAATAACGATATCTCCTTTACGAATTTTAGGAGCCATACTGTCACTTGCGATAACAAGTGGATCTACCGGAAATAAACCAAGACCAAAACAAACCATTAAAATAACGATTGCAATCATGCCAAACCAGCCTTTTAAACCAACTGTTTTAACTTGTTTTCTATCTAATGTTTTATCCATTTTGTTAATCATGTTATTTATGTATATATATGAGAAAAACGGAATAATAGAGTTTAATATAGAAAGTGTTGCCCAATCTACATCAGGTAAAATTGGAAGTATATATAATATAATTTGCGGGAAGGCAGCGTACAAAATAGAAGCATTATACCCTGCAAAATAAGATATATATGTTAAATATAAACTAGTAAGTAGTTCAGGAATAAAAGTCTGCAAGAAAAACTCTAAAACAGAAAGACTAGATGAAAAATAATTATCT
>CASEKZ010000053.1 GCA_949288625.1 uncultured bacterium
ATGGATATAAAGAAGGATATGACGAAGGAAGGAAAAAAGGCATTGAAAAAGGTATTGAGCAAGGTATCGAAAAAGGCATTGAAAAAGGTATCGAGCAAGGCATTGAAAAAGGCTCTAAAAAGGCTATATTAAATGTTGCAGAAAAACTTCTTAAAAAGAAAGTGGATAACAATACTATTAGAGATGTGACTGGATTATCATTAGAAGAAATAGAAAAGCTAAGGTAATTGACTTTATTGAAAAAATTATACTGTATAATTGTTTTTAAAAATGTAAAAGAGGAATTAATTTTCCTCTTTTGTTATTTTATCAGTGTTTTTAAAGTTTAACTTAGCAATTTTATTTAGTATTTTCTTTCCGTATTTTTTAACTATTTTTTTCCCAAATTCATCAACAATGATACTTGCCCCCTTTGGAACATTAGCATTTAATGATTTTGAAATCTTATTAATTTCATTTATGAAGACGTATCTACTTATTAAGGAAGAACACGCAACAGATAAGCATTTGTCCTCTGCTTTCGTAGTAAACGTAATTTTTCTAAAGACGTTATTTGATTCTTTTAAGTATCCAAAATAATTTTTTGGATAGCAAAATTGGTCAATAATTACCTTATCATAATTAAAGTTTTCCTTTTTTAATAAAGACAAAATAGCTTTGTTATGAAGGATTGCTTTTACTTTGTTCATGTTGTATTCTGGGTGATGGTTATATTCTTCATTTGTGTAAATAATGGTTTCATAAGGTATTTTTTTGATTATTTTTGGAACTATTTCTAGTATTTTTTGATCTGTTAGTTTTTTTGAGTCTTTGACGCCAAGTTCTTCTAAGAAGGGTATGTCATCTTTTGTAACGAAAGAAGCTGTTACAACAATTGGTCCAAAATAATCACCTGTTCCAACTTCATCTGATCCAACCGAGTTGATATAATAGTATTTTTTCTTTTCTTCGTAGATTTCTTCATTTGTTTTCTTTTCTTTTTTCTTTTTTTCTTCGGGAATTTTTCCGTTATTTAAATGAGCTTCCATATCACGCCACATGTTAGCATCAACGTCGGCACTTATACCTTGAAACATAGCTTTTCCAGATTCATATAAAGTTATTATCGTACCACCTTCTTCAGCTTGAAAAACTGCATAAGGTGGTGTTTTCTCACGTCTTTTATCCGAGTAGTAATCAATCATTTTGTCTTTGGTATTGTCACTTATTTTAAATACTATTACCATGTTTATCACTTCCTTTAATTATTCTAACATAAAAATAATATATTTAAAACTTACTATACATAATAATGTCAAATGATTAAAATTATATATGTATTTTTTAAAGAAATTACTATATAATAAAATTAGTAAATACAAGTGTAATACTTTATAGGAGGTAAATAATGATAAAACACGTAACTGAAGAAGAATTTGGTAATGTAATAAATGATAAAAAAGTTTTGGTAGACTTTTATGCTACATGGTGTGGTCCTTGTAAGATGCTTGGTATGGTAATGGAGAAATTTGATAAAAAGGGAATTATTGAAATTGTTAAAGTAGATGTAGATGATGCTCCTAATTTATCTAATAAGTATAAAATTTATTCTGTTCCTACTCTTATAATATTTGAAAATGGTAAGGAAATAAAAAGAACCTCAGGATTTATGAGTGAGGAAGAATTAGAAAAGTGGGTGGGATAAAATGAAAGAAAAGAATGGTTTTACTTTAATTGAACTACTAGCGGTAATAGTAATCCTTGGTATTTTAATATCAATATCAGCGGTTGCGGTTAATTCTTTGAGGAAAAAGCAAGATGAAGAAAACAAGAAAAACGTTATAAGTAGTATTTTAACGGGAGCTAAACAATATAATGCAGATGAAAGAATTCAGGTTGGTGGTTCTGTTAGTGTAAGCGACTTAGTTAGCGGCAATTACGTTGATTTTGATCAAAACAAGTATCCAAAATTAGTTAATTTGCACGTTACTAAAGAACGGTGTTGTGAAGGTTATGGAAATTCTAATTGTAATCCATTAAAGGTAAAATATTCAATAGAAGTCGATGATGAAAAATATAACGATTGTGGTTGTCAAGATCAAGGCGATGAAAATACTAAATCAGATGAAATATGTACAGAATAAAAATTAAAAATGAAGGTTAACCTACTTTCATTTCTTTTATTATCTTGTTATCAATTGTTTTAAGCACTATAACGTCGTTATTAAATACCGCGTATGATTTATTAGATGCACCTCTTGGGTAGCTAATGCTACCTGGATTTATGTATGTTACGTCGTTTTCCTTTATAAGCATTGGTATGTGAGTGTGCCCACATATAACTATATTACCGTGATATTCTGGTAAAAAACCTTTAGAGTATTTATCACCATGAGTAAGTGTTATGGTGTGATTATTTAATGGAATTGTTATTAAATCATACGCAAATAAACCTAAGTTTTCATAATTTATGCGATAGTCACAATTTCCTTTTATTAAAATTAGCTTAT
>CASEKZ010000054.1 GCA_949288625.1 uncultured bacterium
ATTCTCTTGCATTCGGTATTGTAAAATAGTACCTAACACCTCATCTCTACTCCAGTTAGTTACCGCTTCTGCTCCTAAATCATCTATTAAAAGCAACTTAGCGTATTTAACCTCGTTAAATTTATCCTTAAACTCATCAGATGAACTCGAAGAATAACTAGCTTTTAAGTTTCTTAAGTACTCTGGATAATATATTATTACGCTTTTTACCTTTTCTTTTGCAAGTTCATTAAACATTGCTGCTATTAAGTATGTTTTTCCACAACCAAAATTACCATGTAAATATAAGCCTTTTTGAATTTTACCTTTTTTATACTCTTTTATGTAATTGGTAATCCACTTTATTACTTCAACCCTATTTTCGTCATCAGTGTAAATATCTTTCATTTTAGCTTCTTTAATTTCCTTTGGAACATCAAAAGTTGTTACTTTGTTTTGGTATTCTGTTTCCTTTAAATACTTATTTTTATATTTACAAGCAACGTATGAAAAAGATAATTTCCCATCCGTTAAAACGGGTAAATAACAATAACCAGTGACGCTATTTTTACACATAAAAAGTCCTTTACACGAGGTGCAATTTTTGTATTCAAAGGCTGATTCTTCTATTAAAGACGTATACTTAGCTAGTTCGTCATCACTTAGGTTTATTCCATCAGAAATCTTCTTAAATATTTCGTCTTTTCTTGCCTTTTCATATGATAGTTTAAGTTCGTACTCTAAATCATTTTTTTTGTTTAATACTTCTTTAACCTTTTGCATATTTTTGCTCCTTCATACGTCTACCTCCTAATTTAAGAAAACTCTTTAAGCATATCCTTTAAGGTCTTCTCTTTTTCCTCATCTATTTTCTTCTTTTCAATTTTTTGATTAAACCATTCAGGTAAGTTTTCTTTTGAATCATTTACTGATGAAGTTTTTACTATTTTTTTAGATTTTTTATATTCTTTTTCAGCCGCCTTCATAGCTTCTTCTACCGTTTCGATGTTAAGCCTTTTCCATTGTGATGCGATTGCCTCAACAAACGCTTTCGTAAGCTTTTTATCATTTATCTTTAAAACATAATCAATAAGTACGTTTACAACCCCAGGATTAAGTTTAAAGTCCGTTAAAAGTGATTCTAGCAAATTCAAATCCCTTATGGTTGGTTTTACGCCTTTATTAGCACCCTTAAGAAAATTATATGGTGTGGTGTTTTCAAACACGTATATCATCTTAGCTCTTTTATCTTCTGAGCCAACGGGATTCTTCAAATATTCAGGCTGACTTTTATAGATTAAAGATGGTAATTTATTTTCGTTTTCATACTTATAATAATTTCTAACGTTTTTTCTAAGTAAGTTCTTATCAATAAGTCCGTTTTCTTTAATAGCGTTTAAAATTGAAGATTTCATATCTAAAGCATCTAAATTATATATGTAAGATAAATTATTAATCAAATCTTTTACTTCATGGCTAAAGGTCTTGGACGTTATTAATCCATTCGGAACAGATGAAAGTAATAAATCAAAATCAAAATGTTCATCAATCTTTATTTGACCGGTTTTATTTACTCTTAAGTCTTCATTTAAATTATCATATAAAGTACCAGGAGCACTTTCAAATACCTCATCAAACCTACTTGTGATTTCTTCATAAGAAGACAAATTAATCTTTGGAACTTTAAAATATTTTAGTACGCTTTCATATTCTTTTTTTCCAACGTTAATGTAAAAAACAACGTTTAAAATTGGATGATTAAAAAACTCACTGGCTGATATTGGAGAAAAAATCTCGTAAACATATGAGTTAGAGTCCCCCATCTTAACATATGTTTTTATAAGCCCAACGGCTTCTAACTTCTTTCTTGCAGTTACTATCGCATCCATTTTAATCCTTAAACTACTCATCAAATGATGATGATTATACTCACAACTTAAAAGCTCAGTTTTATCCAAATCCGCCCAAAAAGTATAATACAAACTAGTTGCAATACTACCTATTATTGGCTGATATAGCATGCTTATTATTTTTCTATCACTTTCGTTTAAAATCGTGCGGTTTACTACGATGAAAGTATCCGCAGGTAAAATATTAATCTCTTTCATATTAGTAAACCTCCCTAAACAATATTTTAATTCATTTTTTATTTTATTTCAATAACTTACAAATAAAAACGGTCAAATTTAAATTTAACCGTTTTACTGACCTAATATTTCGTTACAATCAATGTTTTCTTCTTCTATTATTTCTTCTTTAGTACTACCATTTTGAGTTTCATATTTAACTAAAGTGCCATCTTTATATTCATATATATCAACGTATTTAATTACACTACCATTATCTGATGTACAAACATTATATGGTAAATCTTGTCCATAATTATCAGATGGTATATAAATCTTATTATCCATTATATCATAATTACCTCTATATAAATCACCTGATAACTTTATTGCCTTTGTTTCAGAAGAAACAGCTTTACCAACAAACCTATCTATTACGTTGCCATTAATATCTAGAACGTATAAAAAAGCACTATCAAGCAAATACACGTTAAACATGGCTATGTTATCCATAACTTTTACGTTTTCAATCGAAACAACGTTTTTTAAATCTAAATTAAGTTTTTTTGAATCAACGTATACTACTTGAACATCATTTCCCAGTTCATCAACCGACGTTTTTATCTCAATTCTATCTTCATCAAAAACGTCTTTATTATCTATTTTTTTATTATTCTCGGCTTGTTTATCATTTTTATTATCATCATTAAACGTATACCACGCGTACACGGCCACTAAAAGTAAAATTACTATAATCATTAATTTTAAAACCGTCATTACCGAATTATTTTTCTTTTTTTCTTCTTTTTTATCTGCCATCTTTTATCCTCCTTTAGTCTTATCTATCATAATAACATGTTATCATTATTTAATTTCACAGTCAACTTTCGCTAATAAATTATAAATAAAAAGTGATTTAAAACATCACTTTTCTTTTACTGCCTTAAACATCTTCTTCCATAAGTTCGTTTCAGAATAATTTAAAATACCAACTTTATATATCTTAAGACCATACTTAATTAATATGTAATCTAATAAAGCAACTAAAATAATTCCTATTATCACAACACTAATCCCTATTTCTCCTGATAATAGAAGACTTGGTGCTAATGATATAGAAACAAGTGGTATACATGCAACTATTTTAATAAATAATGAACCTGGAAATGCCGCTGATAAAAATATTAAATAATAACCAATAACGCTTATTACCAAAAGAGGTGTTTGTAATTGCTGAAAGTTTTCCATGTTAGTTGTAATTGATGCAAGTATTCCAGCTAAAAGCGAATATGCTAAAAAACTTAACACAAATAAAATTACTATAAGAGGAATTATGTATCCAAGTTTATCTATTATACCACCATTTTGAATTACACTAATTATTTCATCTAAATCAAATTGTGAAGCAACATCTTGAACTAACGAAGTACCACCAGAAGTAGTTAGTTTTCTTACTAAAAGTCCAACTCCAGCATAAGCTATAAGTAAAAAGCCTTGTAAAAGAACAAATATGTTACTTGCAACTACCTTAGAGAAAAAGTGTGCTTTAGCTGATACGTTTCCTATTATTATTTCCATGCCGCGAGTTGATTTTTCCTCGTTTATCTCTGCTCCTATCATTTGTACTAAAAACACGATTAACATAAAACATGGAAGCACAATAATCATTGATAAAGCTGATAAAATAGTTCTTGAAGACTCTTCGTCCTTCGTCTTATCCTCATTTAAAAACAATCTTTCAACACTTACTTCTTTTGATATTTTTGCAAGTTCATTCTGATCAATGTTAGAGTTTTTTAAAGCAATGTTTTGCTTAGCGGTATTTAAAGATGCAATTATAGCTTGATACTTTATCGTATCAACGTATGAATCGGTTATAAAACTAACTTTAAAAACGTTTTCTTTATCCTTATCTATAATAAGTAATATATCATCTTTACCCTTTATTTTTCTTTTAGCATCATCTTTATTTTTTTCCTTGGTTATTATAACCTTAGAGTCTGTTAAATAACTACTTACGTTTTTTAAATTACTTTTTACTTCTTCATAATAACCAGTGTTATCAACAACTCTTATCTTAACATCGTCATTAAAGTCTCCACCAAAAAAATTTACTATTTGATCGATGTTAACCAATCCAACAATTATTATTAAAACGATTATGTTAGCTATTAAAAACCATTTATTTTTAAGCTTTTTCATCAAACTATACTTAGTTAAAAACTTGAACTTATTTTCCATACGCTTCACCTACTTTACTTACGAATATTTCTTCCAAACTTGGCTCTTGTAATGAAAATTTCGTTATGTTATCTTTTGTTTTTAAATAATTAAACACGTTTTTATAATAGCTTTCGTCTTTTATCGTAACTTCGTAAAAAGAAGCCGTTTTAATAACGTTTGTAACACCATCTATCTTCTTTAATTCGTTTATTTTTACGTTACCTTCAATTATTACCTTTTTTATTTTATAATCTTTTTTAATATCTTTTAAATAACCTTCTAAAACAGATTTTCCTTTAACTAAAATAACTAGCTTTTCACAAAATAGTTCTACGTGATCCATTCTATGTGATGAAAATATGATTGACGTTCCTTTTTCTTTAAGCTCTAATATAACGCTTTTAAAAAGCTCTATGTTAATTGGATCAAGCCCTGAAAAAGGTTCGTCTAGTATTAATAGTTCTGGTTCGTTTATGATTGCTGATATAAACTGAACTTTCTGCTGGTTACCTTTTGATAAAGTGTTTATCTTTCTTTCTTTATATTCTTCTATTTCAAACCTTTTTAACAGCTTATCTAATCTTTTTAAAATAGTTTGTTCATCAAGTGATTTTAAAGCACCATAAAAAAGCATTTGTTCTTTTACGGTAAGTTTGGTAAGTAAGCTTCTTTCTTCGGTTAAAAAGCCTATCTTATCAGTTATATCATAATCTATTTTTTTACCATTCCAAGTTATTTTTCCTTTACTTGGACTAATTAGGTTCATAATCATTCTAAATGTCGTTGTTTTACCAGCCCCATTAACTCCTAAAAGTCCGAATATTTCTCCTTTTTTAACATCAAAAGTCAAATTATCAACGGCCTTAAAATCATCATAATATTTAGTTACACCATCTACTTTAAGCATCTTTTGCCTCCTTATCTTTAGTAACATAAATAACTGATTTATTACTAAAATCAAGTTTTTTTACGCTTTTTATAAATTCATCATAAGTATAATTATTATAAAAATCATATACATCTGGTAAGAACTTTCCATAATTTATTATGTGACTATATATAACACTTGCAACCCTACTTGGAGATTCATACGTTTTAACAATAGATGAAATATAAGCTTTTTTATAAAGTTCAAACATCTTTTTATCATAATTATTATCTTTTAATTTTTTATCTAACTCAATTACAAATCTTTCTTTATCTAAAACGTCCGCATCAAACATAAGTAAAACAACGTTTCCAAAATTAGAATAATTTGCATCTAAATCTGACTTTATAATTTTCTCATCTCTTAAATACTTAGAAAAAGATGAAGTAGACGAAAACTTAATATCTAAAATCATGGAAAAAATCATCAAATTAGATAGTAAATCATAACCTTTAGCTTTTTTAAAAATAAATTTATAACAAACGCTTATTCTTGGTGTTGATACGTTTTTATAACACTCTTCGTACTTTTTATAAACCTCTTTTGGTTCGTTAAATTCCTTTAATAATATTTTATCTTGCGTTTGATAATTCCTTTTACTTTGATTATCTTTAATTAATTTTAACGTTTCTTCTACATCAATATCTCCTGCTACAACCAAAGTCATGTTTGATGGGTTATAAAACGTGTTATAACACTCATATAAATCTTCTTTTGTTATTTTCCTTACGTTTTTACTATCTCCTATAACACTATACTTATTATTATCATAAATAAGGGTGTTATAAAAGTCTTTATCATATATAAATCTTGAAACGCTATCATTAGTCATGTTTATTTCTTGCTCTATTATTCCTTTTTCTTTTTCTACGTTTAGATCAGTAAAATAAGGCGTTCCAACAAAGTCTAACAAAAGGTTTAAACACTCGTTAAAATAAGAAGAACAAGTAAAATAATAGCAAGTTTCTTTTCTTGATGTGTACGCATTTACATTAGCACCATACTTCTCAAACTTAGTAAAAGTATTTTCATTATCACTATTTTCAAATAATTTATGCTCTAAAATGTGGGCAATACCAAGTGGAAATGAATTTATTTTATCCTTTCCTATCGGTCTAAAATCATTGTAAGATGAACCGTACTTAGTAACAAAAAAAGCACTTTTTTTATTAAACCCTTCTTTTTTGTATAAATAAACGTTAAGGTTATTTTCTAAAGTTTCATGATACACTACTTCTCCTATTTTGGAAACTTTAATTTTTTCCATCTTTTTCACCTTCCTTTAGAAAATAACTTAATTTTAAATCGATTTTTTTATTTATGTTTTCTACTTCTTCTTTAGTTACTTTATCTATCCTTTTAATAAACTCATCTATGTTTGGCAAGTTATACGTAATTTCAATATGATATCTTGATACTAAATTTCCAATTTGATCCAGGGATTCTAAAAGAGATGAGATAAGTTCTTTTTTTGCAACTAAAAGTTCTTCATCAGTTATCTTATTCATCTTTTTTAACTCTTCTTTTATTATTTTTAATGATTTTTGATAATTTTCCTTTTCAATTCCCGTTATTATTTCAAGTAAGTTATCATCTTTTTCAAGCCTTGCAAAACAATAATACGCAAGTGAGTTTTTTTCTCTTACGTTATCAAATAACCTTGAGTTTCCTGATCCTCCTAAAATAATACGGTATAAAGGCATTACGTAATTAAGTTCGTATGCATTCATCTTTTTTAAATAGCAAACTAAATATAAAACGTTTTGAGTCCCATAACCTGATTCTTTAATATCTTTATAATCATCGTTTAAATCATCATTACTAATGTATAACTCCTCATTAAACGCTTTATTATTTTTTATTTTATATATAACATCATCAAAAATACTTTCATCTTCTATGTTTCCAGCAATAATTAAACTTACGTTTGAATTATTAATCATATCCTTATAATAATCATATAACGTTTCTTTAGTTATGGTGTTTAAAACTTTTATATCCCTAGCAAAAGTATAAGGCTTTTTTTGATTCAAGTTTTTAAGTAACCTTTCTTCTGCATAAGACCTTTGGTTTTCTTTTGTTTTTTCAATTGATAATTTTAACCTTTCAAAGTTAATTTTAAAACTTTCTTCATTAAAACTACCGGCATTAACGTTTGGATTAAACACTATTTCACAAAAAGTATCTAACACGTTTTTTAAATTACCTTCTTTAGTATACTTATCTTCTAACGTACTAAAATCAAATCTATTAAAATAATAACTACCCATCCTTGCGTTTGAGGCAGCATAATATGCATCATAATTTTCCAAGGTATTAATATTTAATTTTTCGTTAGTATCATACTTTTTAGTACTTTCCATTAATACGTTTCTTAAAAGTGCACCATAAGTCATTTTTTCTTTAGTTACTAAACTCTTAAAAATTAAACTTCCATAAATACTTTTAAACTTATTTGTTTTAATAAAAGTTACGTTAATACCATTTATGTTTTTATTAATTACACACATGAGAACCTCCTTTTATTAATATAGCCATCACAAATAATCATATTCTTTATAATAACGTGGCGGAATCAAGCGCCAACGTGATCATTTCGTTAAAGCCGTTTTGCCTTTCTTTGCTAGATAACTCCTCGCCGGTTATCAAACTATTAGATATTGTTAAAATGCAAGAGGCCCGCTTTTTTAACAGCTTTGCGTTTGAAAAAAGTGCAAAAGACTCCATTTCAAGCGCACAACAGTTATACTTTTCATATATAATAGAAGGATTTTCCGTTTTATTATAATATACATCACTACAATATACGTTAGATTTAATTAAGTTTACGTTGTTTTTATAAGCGATTAAAGCAATTTTATCATTTAAATAATTACTACTTTCTTTTTCATTAGAATCATCGTTATTTAAAACCTTTGCATAACTAGATAAAGAATAGGACTTATCTACCAAAACAACGCTTCTTAATGGTAATTTATTAGTCAGTGCCCCAGCTGAGCCTACCCTTATTATGTTATCAACATCATACTCCTTAAATAATTCATACGAATAAATACCAACCGAAGGATTACCCATACCATGAGCCATAATGGTTATTTTCTTCTTCTTATAATAACCAGTATAAGCATACATTCCTCTTACTTTATTTACTAACTTATAATCATCAAGAAAGTTTTCTGCAATGTATTTAGCTCTTAACGGATCCCCCGGCATTATTACGGTTTTTGCTATATCTTCTTTTTTAGCTTCATTATGTGGTGTTGGCATGTTATTTTTTCCTTTCTAATTTATAAAAATCGTTTTTACAAAAACATTATATCATAAATCATTGCTTATTTTGATTTTTGTGATAAAATAAATAACCATTAACAAAAAGGAAGTAAGTTTATGCGAAAATATTATTGGGATAAAAAAGAATTATTAAGAGAATTTAAAACACTAAACGCAATGTTACATAACAATCGGGTTAGTGACGATGAAAAGAAAAAAATTCAAAAAAAGATAATCATGTTACAAGACATGAATATGTGTTCCAAAGCTTTAATGCGATACATAAATAATTATAGGTTTTTTAATTATGATAGTTACTTCAACGTTTATAACGCTAAAGAAGAATTAAAAAATAACATAACTCAATTACAAGATAACATAATGAAAGCAAGTTTTGATTTAGTTTATAATAGTAAGATAAGCTATGTTAATCCAAAAGTATATAAAAGGTTTTTACCAGAGAATTTAAAGATATTTTTTGAAAAAGAGGTATTTTTAAATGCAGATGGTAAAGAAGAAGATTTCAAAAGAATAACCGAGTGTAAAAATCACTTTTTATATTTAGATAAACATATGGAAAATGGTTGTTTTTTTCCGTACGATAAAAAAGCATTCATATTATCTAATGGTAAAAATAACATAAGATCTTTTGTTACTTTGTCACACGAATTAGGTCATTACTTGGAATTTTGTTTTAACGATTTTTTTATTAGCTCAAATAACGAATCAAAACTATATGAAGAAGTATCAAGTCTTTTTTTAGAGCACATAAGCATAGATGTTCTAAAAAAGCATGGTATTATAGATGAAAAAGAAAAAATTGATATACAAAAACAAATAATGCAAATTAACACCTCAACTGCGGAGGATTACTATTTAATAAAAATGATTGCAAATGATTCAAACCCAACTAACTTAGATAAAATAAGAGTACATTTTTATAATGATGTAGTTAAAAATTTAACCTATTATTATTCATACATAATTGCTATTAATCTTTACTATCAATATATAGAAGATCCTAATAGCGCAAATAATAATTTAAGAAAATTATTAATAAATTACTCTGATGAAAATGAAAAAGAGCTATTAAAAGAATGTGACATTGACGTTAATACAAACGTATTAAAAAAACACTTGGAAATACTAAAAAGCAGCAACTAATCTTGCTGCTGTTCATCTTTATTATCTTCGTATTTTACTAATACTTCTCTTGGTTTTGAGCCGTTAGGTGGACCTACTATTCCCCTTTCTTCAAGTAAGTCTATCATTCTAGCCGCCCTATTATATCCTAAACGATATTTTCTTTGAAGTAAAGAAGCACTAGTTTTCCCACTTTTAATTACAAAATCCACGATTTCGTTGTACAAAGGATCATCATATTGATCATCTTTTTCATCATAACTTAAGGCCCCTGCTGGTTTATCAGTTAAATTAGTAAAGGTCTCATCATATTTAGCTTTTTGTTGTTTAATAGTGTAATCAACGACCTTTTGAACTTCTTCTTCAGATACAAACGCACCTTGTATTCTAATTGGCGTTGCCTCTCCCATAGGTTTAAATAACATATCACCTTTTCCAATTAATTTTTCTGCTCCCGTCATATCAAGAATCGTTCTTGAATCAATTGATGATGACACCGTAAAGGCAATACGTGATGGAATGTTTGCTTTAACTACTCCAGTAATAACGTCAGTTGATGGTCTTTGGGTTGCAACAATTAAATGAATTCCAGCCGCACGAGCCATTTGGGTTATCCTCATAATCGAGTCTTCTACTTCTTTTGCTGCAACTAGCATTAAATCAGCAAGTTCATCTATTAAAACAACGATGTATGGTAACTTTTGTAAAGATGTATCCCCTGCGTCAATTTTTGTTTGAACCATTCTGTTGTAACCCTCAATGTTCTTAGTTCCAGAATTACTTAACAAATCGTAACGACGTTCCATTTCCTCAACTATTTTCTTTAAAGCAATAGAAGCTTTTTTAGGATCATTAACAACGGGTGAAAGAAGGTGCGGAACCCCATTATACATTGAAAGTTCAACCTTTTTTGGATCAACCATCACAAGCTTTACCTCATCTGGTTTAGCGCGCATTAAAATACTTGTAATTATGGAATTTACACAAACAGACTTACCAGAACCAGTAGCACCCGCTATTAAAAGATGTGGTGTTTTATTAACCTCCATAAATCTTGGGTTACCCATAATATCTTTTCCCAAAACAACAAGTAACTTACTATCTTGTTTTTCTTTAGGTGCTGCAGCTAATACCTCTCTTAAAGAAACTGGCGTCGCCACCTTGTTTGGAATATCAATACCTATCGTACTTTTACCAGGTATTGGAGCTTGTATACGAACATCTTTAGCGGCTAAAGATAATGCTATTTCCTTATTTAAACTAAGAATTTTATTAACTTTTGTTCCCGATTTTAGTTCTAATTCATACTGGGTAACGGTTGGACCAACATGAGCTTCTACTACTTTTCCATGAATATCAAAGTCACTTAAAACTTGTTCTAATAGTTTTATGTTAGTAGCAATGTTTTCTTCATTAACCTTCGTATTAACTTTTCTTGGAATATTTAGTAAAGAAATTGATGGCAGTTTGTATTGTCCACTAACAACTTCCTGTTCTTTATCATCATGTTCCTCAATGCTAGCATGATTTAAGTCATTAACACTTGAAATAACAACCCTCGTATCCAAATTTGAAGAATCATCATTTTTTTCCTCTTCTTTAGCATCTTCATTTTCTTCTTTATTTTTATTAAGCCATTTTTTTGGAACAAAAAACAATATTAACTTCTTTATTAAAGATGCCGCAGAAACATTAAAGATAAGCATAATACCAAATAATATTAAAGCCCAACATATTATTTTAGACCCTATAACATCAAAAGCTAAAACAAATAAATACGAAAATATTGCACCTAGTATGCCTCCGCCTTGAATAAAATTAACATCATTAAATCCCGAAACTATGTTAGCTATTGTATCTTCAAAAACAACCTTACCTACGTTAGTATCATACATTATATACTTAACGTGAGACATTGAAAGAATAGCTATCGCAAGTAAATAAAAACCTATTAATTTTTTATTCAAAAGCTTTGGTTTTTCCCTAAATAATAAAACATACCCACCAACTATTAAAAAGAAAACCAATCCCCAATTATAATAAGCTCCAAATAGAAAAATACTAAAATTACTAACCATTTCGCCAACGAATCCAGATCTTAAAAGTCCAAGAATCGTTAAGACTATATATAAAATACCAAATATTTCTACTGGAATTTTTCCCTTTTTCTTACTAGAAGATGACGTTTTTTTCTTAGCCATCTCATCACCCCGCTATCACAAGATAATTATATCACGTAAAATAAAAGAAGTAAATTTAAGTGTTCATAACTATACATTAATTTACCATTTTATTTAATTTTTTATTATTTAAAAATAAATCAGTTATGTTTTTTACGTCATTTTTCTTTTGGATAACATTATTTTCTTATTAATCTTTAGTTCATTTAAAAACACAACAAAAAAAAGAAAAAGAGTATTTTTTTCTTTTTTACATAACTAACCATATCATTTGTTATTTCTACTATAATTAAATAGGTATTGTATTGCAAGCCCACTATACTTACCATAAGTTTTAATAGCAAACTTTCTTATTTTATTTTCACCTTCAATATTATAATCACTTTTCATTATCTTTTTTACCCAAGTATCAATTGGGAAAACATCATATTTTTGGTAAGCAAATAAAAGTATGCAAGAAGCAACCTTAGCACCAATCCCGTTATTTTCCATTAACTTATTTAATGCATCCGCTGTGTCAAGCGTATAAAATTCATCTAAATTAACCTCACCTTTATTTAATTTATCAACCATTGCTTTTAAATATTTATCCCTAAACCCTACTTTACAAGATCTAAAATCACTAATACTTACATCTTTCAAATCCTTATAACTTGGAAAAAGATAATATTCCTTACCATCAAAAATTACCTTTTTACCATATTTTTTGGCAATGTTATTTAAACTACTTGCTATTTGTGGCACACCATTATTCGCGGATATTATGTACTCCATAATCGTTTCAAAAGGATCTTGCTTAATCATGTTAAGCCCTTTTGAAAACAAAACCGCATCTTTTATTTTGTCATCTTTTTTAATTAAATAATTATTAATCACATCATAATCATTATCCAAATCAAAATAGTTTCTAACGATAATTTCTAGATCTTTTTCATCATTTGATGATACATATAAAAAGCCACCTTTTTCATATACGTTAATTACCCTATCCTTTAAGATAACATCATAACTATCATTTTCCTGCTTAAAAAACCTAAATATTTGGCCACAAGTTATCGTATCATCCAATTTAAATGGTTTTTCTATCTTTATTTTTATCATTACTAAACTCCATATTCATAAATAAGTTAGATATTAATAATATTATACTTCCTAAAATAAGACTTGCAATAACATCTGTTAAATAATGTGCCCCAAAATATATTCTGCTAAACCCAGTTAGGAGAATCATAAACAAAAACAACAATATAAGAGGAACTTTCCACTTACCGTTAACTTTCTTATAAACTAGTAAAATTAATGTTCCATAAAAAAGAAAAGCTGTTATTGTGTGTCCAGAAGGATAACTAAAACCATCTTGCATAATCCACTTCCAAACCGGTCTTGATCTTTTTATTGCTATCTTTAAAATTTGTGATACAAATACACCCGCACCTACGTTTAAAATAACGTATTTGAAATCAGAAATAGATTTATTTTTCCAAAAAATTATACCTGTTAAGATTAATAAAACGATAATGCTAATGGTTGATGCTAAACTAGTGATTAAGTATAAAATTTTTGTTGCTGAATCATTTTTAAAATTTATAACACCATTATAAAAGCGTTCATCAATCATGCTTGTCTTGCCCAAAACAACAAAAATAGTAAGAGACACAAAACATACCAATAAAATCGCTATAAAATAATATTCCTTTTTTAATTTATCCATGACTAACTCCGTTTTTTGATAATTTACTAAGTTCCTTTTTCATTTGATCGGTTACTTCTTTTTCAGCATCCGAGTCCAAATCAGAAAATACTCCTAAATCATTTACTTTTTGCATTTGTTCAGTACGAATTCTAACTTGAATATCAACACCCTTATATGAACCATTTGTATTTAATGATTTATATCCATTAGCTTTAGGTGATGCTATATAATCAACCATTCCCTTTGGAATTAATCTACAAAAGCCATTAACAACTCCAAGTGTTTGATAGCACATAAATACCTTGTTTAAAATCATTTTTATCGCTAGTAAATCTTCTATTTCATATGCTTTTTTACCATTTATAACCTCATCATAAATTCCGCCAACGTTTTTAACCCTATAGTTATACCTCATACCAATTCCTTGGTGGCTTAATTTTTCTTGAACCTTACTTGCCAATGACTCAAGCGTCGCCCCACGCTTTTTCTTTAAACACTCTCTTAAATTATAATATTTCAAAAACTCATCATTATCTAAATAATATAAACACTGATCTTGTAGTTCGTCTTTTAACTGATAAATCCCAAGTATCTTGGTAATAGGAACATAAAAATCTTTTGTTTCATTAGCAATTTCCTTTTGTTTTTCATCACTTAAAACAGATAGAGTATGCATGTTATGAAGACGATCTCCAAGCTTAACCGCAATCGATCTTACATCATTTTTAGCACTTGTTATAATTTTTTCATGAGTTGGATGATTTACATCCGTTCCGATTTTAGTTACACCATCAACAAGTGATGCTATAGTACTTCCAAAATCAGCCTCACACTCTTCTAAAGTATAAGCTGTATCCTCTAAAGTATCATGCAAAAGCGCCGCACAAACAGTTTCATAATCAAGACCATAAATTGCCAAAATACTTGCGGCCGCAATCGGATGATTAACATAAGGTTCACCGGTTTTTCTATACTGTCCAGCATGAAGCGATAAAGCTTTATATAAAGCTTTATAAATCACTGCTATTTGATTAGCATCAAATTGTTTACAAGTCGGTATTAACTTGATAAAATCGTGATGGCTTTTAGAAAACAAATCATCTAATTTTTTAAAATATTTTTTAGTTTCTAGCACCTTTATCACCTCTTTTTTAAACAAGATAAATTGTTTATGTATATAATACTACACTTTTAGAACAAAAGCAAAATTAAAAATTTTGCGCATTGGTCGTCACCGATTCCAATATTCCTGCTTCATAGACTAAGTATCCTTACTTCTTTGGCAGGCTTAAATTCCGATGGTCGCCACCGTACTTATATTTTTAATTTATAACTTCTTTATTTGTTTTTTTATTATATCAAAACTTCATTCATATACATTTTTAAACCCTCAAACATTATGTTTATACTTGCATTTATATCTCTATCGTTTATACTATCACAATAATCACACGTCCAACTTCTTATGCTTAAACTTTTTGTTTTTTCTGTTTTGTTTCC
>CASEKZ010000055.1 GCA_949288625.1 uncultured bacterium
TTTATGGGATATTTGGATTTTCATCGATACAATTATACCATAAAAAGAGGGGGGTATCATTTTTTTATTACAAAAAAATGATGAAACCTTTAAAAATACAGGGGTGTAACTAAATAAAAAATAAATTTAGTTGACACTACCTTATAAAGAAAGGGGGTAAAGTTATGGAAAATAAAGTGAATAAAAAAATTGTAATTTTAGCAATTATTCTTCTTTTAGTTCCTTTTAACGTAATTATATCTTTTATTTATCCTATATTTAGCTTAATAATCTTTTACGCAGCTAAAATTATTGGCTTAATACTTTTATGTAATCAATCTAAATTTTTTTCAAAAATATGTAAAACTCTTTTTAGAGTTACTTTCATACTTTGGATTGTTTACTTAGCACTTTCATTATCATATTATATTATAGCGAAGTATACCTTTGTAATATTCTTAATCAGTCTTTTAAATACTTTAATATATTCATCAAGCTTTATACTTACTATAATATTAACTGTTTATATTTTTAAAGATTTTAATTTAAAAAACGTCTCTAAAAAGGCAGATGAAAAAGAAGGAAGTAACGAAGATAATAAAAAAGATAATAAAGAATCCAAAATAGACAAATTATCAAATAAGAAATATTTTGCAATAACTAATAAGAAAAGTATCGCTATTATAATCATTGCTGCCATACTTACTATTGTTCCTTTTAGTTTGATGATAAAAGGTGACTATGTATATATAGCCTTCTATCTTCCTAGGATTATTGGTTTTATGCTTTGGTTTACGCAGTATAGATTTTTTACCAAAGCCCAAAAAGTATTATTTAAAGTAATTATTTGCTTAGGCTTTCTTTTTGCAATATCAGATTTTTATCTTAATGTTTTGCCTCACCATTTTAATACGTTTGGCGATATTGGTTTAGACTATGTTCTTATGTTACTTGTGTATGGATTAACACTTTGGGTACCATGGATACTTTCTATAGTTCTAAATATTCTTCTTTTTATTCCTAAGAAGGAAAAAGAAGAATCTAAAAATCACATAAATACTTAAAAGGATAATTTAAAATTATCCTTTTATTTTTGTATTGTTATAACACGTTAAATTTGTATGGCAATCGCTTAAAAATTTATGGACAAAATAAAATAATATAGTATAATGTTTTCGAGAGGTAAAACAAATGAAAACATTAAAAGAATCCGAACGGCAAGTGGTGTGCCATTCGTCACCACGCCAAGTACGAGTAACACCTGCGTAGAAGACTTGAACATGATGATTTTTATCGTTCAAGTCTTTTACGTTTTTTATTTAATTTGTTTTAAAATATTTTCTAATTCTTCTTTATTGAACTGATATTTTTTATTACAAAAATGACAAACAAGTTCTGCTTTACCATCTTCTTCTATTATATCTTTTAATTCCTTTTTTCCAATACTCATTAACGCATTTTCCATTTTTCCCTTTGAACAATCACATTTATAAACTGGAATCTTGCAATCTTCTATTATTTTTATGTTTTTATCTCCTGTTACTTTTTTTGCAATATCTAATAAACTTAATTTTTCATCTAACATTTTAGAAATTGCACCAGCTTCAAATATTCCTTTTTCTACATTTGAAATATCCTCATTAGTTGCATCTGGCATTGGTGTAATTAAATATCCACCGAGCTTCTCTTACACCGTTTTTATCTAC
>CASEKZ010000056.1 GCA_949288625.1 uncultured bacterium
AAAAGACAAGATATGCTTGTTTTAAGTAGTTTTATAAGGGATATATTTATATATAATAAGGATAATAAAAACTTTAGAATTTTTGGACCTGATGAAACAATGTCGAATAGGTTATATGATGTATTCGATGCAACAAATAGAAACTGGCAGTTAGAAATAGAAGAAAATGATGAGTATTTATCAAAGGATGGACGGGTAATGGATTCTTATCTTTCAGAGCATATGTGTGAAGGAATGCTAGAGGGGTATTTACTAACTGGAAGGCATGGCTTTTTTGCAAGCTATGAGGCTTTTATTAGGATAGTTGATTCAATGGCGGCTCAACACGCTAAATGGCTTAAAGTTTGTAACGAGATACCTTGGAGGAAACCAATATCATCTTTGAACTTCATACTTACATCAAACGTATGGCAGCAAGATCATAATGGCTTTACCCATCAAGATCCAGGATTTTTAGATCACATTGCTAATAAAAAAGTTGACGTTGTAAGGATGTATTTACCACCTGATGCTAATTGTCTTTTATCATGTATGGATCATTGTTTAAAAAGTAAAAACTACGTTAACGTAATTATTGCATCGAAACACCCTTCTTTTCAGTGGCTTTCAATGAATGATGCTAAAAGACATTGTAAAAATGGCATTGGTATATGGGATTTTGTTAGTAATGATCCAAATCCAGACATCATAATGGCCTGTGCGGGGGATACACCTACGTTAGAAACAATCGCGGCTACTAAAATATTAAAAGAATATGTACCAACGTTAAAGATTCGCTTTATAAACGTTGTTGATTTAATGAAACTTGATTCAACGACTAATCATCCTCATGCTTTAGATGATATTGCATATGATTATTTATTTACAAAAGATAAACCAATTATTTTTGCGTTTCATGGATATCCTACGCTAATTCACGAATTAACTTATTTTAGACATAATCATAATATTCATGTTCATGGCTATACGGAAGAAGGAACGATAACGACTGCTTTTGATATGCGGGTTAAAAATAAGATAGATAGGTTCAACTTGGTAATGGACGCATTAAAGTGTTTAGACGTACCAAACAAAGATAGCATTATTAAAGAAATGGAAAACAAGCTTGATTATCACTCAAAATATATCGTAGAAACCGGTCATGATATGGAAGAAATCAGAAACTGGAAATTTGAGTAATTAAATAACGTTATCTTTTTGTCAGAAATTTGTCGAAATATGTTGTCACTTTGTTATAAATTTAGTATACTTTAATTATAGGAGGAAAGTAATGAAAAAAGGTTTAATGGCGTTAGCAGCAATGGGAATTGTGCTTGTTTTAACAGGTTGTGGAACTGAGACTTTAACATGCACGATGAGTCAAGATGAGTCAGGAATGAAAATGAATCAAAAAGCGGTTGTTACTTTTGAAGACAACGAGGTAACCAAGATGAAGATGGATGTTGAAGTAGAAGTAGATGAAGCATATGCAAATTACATTAGCATGATGGAAAGTATGCTTGAAAGCCAATTCACTCAGTTTTCTGATAATGGTGCTAAAGTAGATGTTTCAAGTAGCGATAGTAAAATAAACGTAAGTATCGACATGGACGTTAAAAAAATGACTGATGAACAAAAAGAAAACCTTGATATGGAAGATGTTTATGGCTCTAAAGATGCTACTAAAAAAGCGCTAGAAGAACAGGGATACACTTGCAAATAAGTGTATTCTTTTTTTATGGGTGTATATTTAAAAACGTGATAACTCATAATAAAAATGAGGTGATAATATGTCCAAAGTATTAATAATAGTAGGATCAAGAAGAGAAGGAAATAGTTTTAATTTAGCAAATAAGTTAAAAGAAGAATTAAAAAAAGACAGGATAATATCTAAAATAATAATGCCTGGTAACCAAAAAATATATTTATGTACCGGGTGCATGGACTGTGATGAAAATGGTGTTTGTGACTTTAAAGATGACATGGAAGATAACATTAAAAAAGTTTTAGAAAGTGATGCGTTAATTTTTATAACACCAACTAGGTGGAACACTTTATCAGGAGATTTAAAAATATTTATGGACAGGTTAAATCCTTTATACACCAAAGGAAGTTTAAAGGATAAAAAGATGATATCAATCGCGATTGCATCAAAGGGTAAAGAAGAGTATTCATCAGATGGTGCGATATCAGCACTTTCTTCTTTTGCGGATAGCGCTAAAATGAAGGTTGTTTTAACGCATCAGTTTAATAATTGTTTAGATTGTGCTGACATTTTGGAAAAAGAAGACGAGATAAAAAATCTTGCATCCGATATCAAGAAGAAAATAAGTTGCTAAACAAGCAATTTATTTTTTTGAACTTGTATTGACAAACTCTATGATATAAGTTAAAATATCATTGACTTTGTCAAAGGAGGCAAAATGAATACAAATTATAGTAAG
>CASEKZ010000057.1 GCA_949288625.1 uncultured bacterium
CTCTAGTTTATAGGGCTTTTTCTTTTTTATAGGAGGAATAAATATGTTACATGAAATGAAATTACAAGATGATCCATTTAAAAAAATTAGTGGTGGAACTAAAACTATTGAAATGAGATTATATGATGAAAAAAGAAGAAAAGTAAAAAAAGGAGATTTAATTGAGTTTACTAACATTAATAGTAATGAGAAGTTAAGGGTTCGGGTAATTAATCTTTATAGATATAAAGATTTTGATGAACTATATAAGAATCATGATAAGGTATCTATCGGTTATAATGAGGATGAAAAAGCAAGTCCTTGCGATATGTCTATGTATTATAGTGATGAAGATATAAAAAAGTATGGTGTTGTTGGAATAAAGATAAAATTATTAAATCAAGATATTGATATAAAAAATGAATATGCAACATTTAAATATAGAGTAGCAGGTATTATTATAGATGATAATAAGGTTTTGGTTTCTAAAGCGAAGAAGTTTAATGGTTATGTATTTCCTGGTGGACATGTAGAACTTAAAGAAAGTTCAAAAGAAGCTGTTATAAGAGAGTTAAAAGAAGAGTTACAAGCGGATTTTAAAATAGAAAAACTTTTATGTGTACATGAGAACATATATAAAGCAGTTGATGGAAAAATAGCTAGTGAAATCGTGTTTTACTATGTTTTATTAACAGACAAAGAAATACCTAAAAAAGAGTTTTCGATAACAGAAAATGATAAAGGAATTATAAAGAAACATGAATATGCTTGGATAGAGATAAAAGAACTGATAAATAAAAACGTAAATCCTAAATATGTTTCTAGATTAATTATGGAAAAATTAGATACTTGTAATAACGTTTTGTTTACAGATGAAAGGAATAAATAATGATTAAAGTAATAGCACTCGATTTAGTGGGCGTTTTATTAGGTGAAAATGATACTTACTTAACTAAAAATGAAGATAAAATAGAGAGATTGTTTGGTAAGAGTAAAAGTGATGAAGAACTAGTAAATGATGCAGTTGGGTTAACCTCCTTAAGTAAATATGAGGTAATAAAAAGTATTAAAGAAATAATATTTAAAATATATGATGTAAAAGTAGATGTAAGTAAAATAAAAGATAAGCATAATAATGTTAAAATATTTATAGCATCTAATCATTTCTCTTCTATAAAAGAGTTTTTAAATGAAAAATATGGTGATGTATTTGATGATGTTATTATATCTTCTTGTATAAACGCTTATAAACCAGATAAAAAATTTTATGATACGTTAATTAAAAGATCAGGTGTAAAACCAAGTGAGATACTGTTTTTAGATGATAGAATAGAAAACGTAGAAGCTGCAAGAAAATGTAAAATTAAGTCAGAACAGGTAAAAGATTATAATGTTTTAGAAATAATAGATGAATATATGTGTGATAAAAATGAAAGAGATAACTTATAATGAAGTTAAAAAGATAGTTTTAGACATTTTAAATAAAAGTTAAAATGACAATAATGTATTATAAATGTTATTGTTTTTATAGTTTATGAGGTAAGTTATGA
>CASEKZ010000058.1 GCA_949288625.1 uncultured bacterium
AATCAGTTTTGATAATAATTGGTATAAGTTTAAAGATGATATATCGTATTTAGAAAACAGAAACTGGCTTGATGCTAACATACTAAAAATAGATAACGTAATTAATTATTTAAAAGAATTTGACGTTGTTTTTCCGGTTACTCATGGCGTTTTTGGAGAAGATGGAAGACTTCAAGGAATGTTAGAATTATTTAACGTTAAGTTTGCCTGCTGTAAATCCAAAGCAAGCATGTTATGCATGGATAAAGCATTATCCAAAGTATTGTTTGACAAGCTAGGATTAAAACAAGTACCTTATGTTATTTTAAATAAAGATGATAACATAAGTGATGTTATTAACAAAATAGAATTTCCAGTAATTGTTAAACCATCAAACGGAGGATCATCAATTGGTATTAATAAAGCCTCAAACAAAAAAGAACTTATTAAAGCCATTAAAGAAGCTAGATGTTATGATGATAAAGTAATAATCGAAAAATTTATTAAGATAAGAGAACTTGAAGTAGCGGTATTAGAAAATAAAAAAAATATCTTGTGTTCTAAGCCTGGCGAGATAAAATCAGGTAGTGAATTTTACGATTATGATGCTAAATATGTAAGTGATTCATCTTATACAACAATCCCGGATGATTTGAAGGAAAATATAGTAAATAAGCTAAAAGAAGACGCTCTGAAAATATTTAAAGAATTAGGTTTAAACGTTTATGCAAGAATAGACTTTTTCTATGACGAAGAAAAGGAGGAAGTATATATAAATGAGGTAAATACACTACCAGGCTTTACTTCTATTAGTATGTATCCAAAGCTAATGGATGATGCTGGTATAAACTATACTGATTTAATAACAATGTTGATAAATAATGCTTAATAAAAAATTGTCAGAAGACAGCAAAAGTGTTATAATAAAACTAGTTAAAGGGCTAGTACAGACTTTGATGTTTGTGCTAGTTTTTTTAATTAGTATAGGGAGTAAGTAGTGTTTATGAAAAAAGTAGTAAAATATTTAATTATATTGATAGTGATTTTTATGTTTCCGATATTAGTTTCAGCACATCCTGGAAGAACGGATTCTAAAGGGTGTCATACATGCCGAACAAATTGTGAAAGTTGGGGACTTTCTTATGGACAGTATCATTGTCATAATGGTAGCGGTTCATCAAGAAACTCTAAAAGCTATAATACGACTAAGAAAACCACAACCACAAGAAGAGTATATGGTTGCACTGATAGTAATGCTATAAATTATAACTCTAGTGCAAATATGTCAGACGGCAGTTGCAATTATGAAAAAATAGAAACTGTTAGCGAAAAAATTTATTATAATACTGAAATTAAAGGGGAAT
This sequence comes from uncultured bacterium, assembly GCA_949288625.1. GTDB lineage: Bacteria > Bacillota_I > Bacilli_A > RF39 > UBA660 > Aphodocola. The sequence continues at coordinate 1,344 of CASEKZ010000058.1, forward strand.
TAACTAGTGGTAAAAAAGAAGTAATTAGAGAAGGAAAAGATGGTAAAAAAGAAATAACAATTAAGAAGATAGTAGATGAAGATGGAAATATTATCTCAAGTGAAAAGATTAATGAGACAATTACGGAAGAACCAGTAAATGAAATAATAGAATATCACATTACAACAAAGAAGGTTAAGACAAAAGAAAAAGAAGTAAAAAAAGAAAGTAATAATGCACCCTTAATAGTTACGATAATATTGCTAATATTAAACGCATTTTATGGCTATAAAAATAAAGATGCTAACATGATAATAAATAAAATAAAATCAGTTAATTCGCATGGTAAATACATTTTGTATTTCTTATATTTTATATTTGTAATTCCAGTATTTATAGATATAATACTAGTAATAATAGATTTATTTAAGAAAAGTGAACAAAGTTAAAACTTACCTTTAATAGGGTATGTTTTTTTTATGTTATAATGTATATGGTGGATAAATATGAAATCTGACATTTATAAAATTAAAAATGCTGTGGAAAAAATTAAAAGTGGTAGAAATACTCTATTTTTAGATGGACGAGAACTTAAGTTAGT
>CASEKZ010000059.1 GCA_949288625.1 uncultured bacterium
TGCCACTTATTCAGGACCGTGCGGTTTTTTAGCACGGGTATCATCTAATAATAAAATTTTATACGTACATAGTAATTATTATGAGGCTTATAATAAGGATAGAAAAAAAACCAAGGCTTTTTTTGATAACTTAAAAATAAAAAAGTATAACCATATTATTTTTGTAAGTAATGAGTCTAAAAAAGATTTAGCTACTATTTATCCTGATTTAGAAACTAAAATGGTTACCATAAACAACTTGGTTGACTATGAAAGAATAATAAAGTTATCTTTAAAAAATATAGATGTTAAAAACACAAGCAAGAAAATATTCTTATTTTTAGGTAGGTTAGATGAATCATCTAAAAGATTAACATTATTACTTAACGTTGCTAAAAAGTGTATGGAAAATAAAGTAAAAGCAGTATTTTGGATCGTTGGTAACGGTCCGGATGAGAAAATGTATAAGGATATAGTAAAAAAAGAAAAGATAGATAACGTGGAGTTTATTGGAGCTAAAAAAAATCCATACCCTTACATGAAAAAATCAGATTACTTAATATTAACTTCTAGGTATGAAGGATTTCCGGTTGTTTATAACGAGGCAATTATATTAGAAAAACCAATCATTACAACGATTGATGTATCAGATGATTATGTATCTGTTCCAAATCGTTTTGGATACGTTGTAAACGAAGATACAATTTATGATAAAGTAAAGGAGTTATCAGAGAAAAAAGAACGTATAAAAGAGCATGCTAACTTTGAAAACATTAATAAAAAAAGAATGGAATTAATAGAAAGTTTAATGGAGAAAAAATAATGACTAAATATAGTTTTATAGTGCCGGTATATAATACTGGTAAATATTTAAACAAGTGTCTTAATTCACTTGTTAATCAAACATTTAAGGATTTTGAGGTAATCATAGTTAATGATGGATCAACTGATGATAGCAAAGAAATAATATCATTATATGAAAAGAAGTATGATAATGTTATCGTTATAAATCAAAAGAACGCTGGTTTAAGTATGGCTCGTAATAACGGTGTTAAAAAAGCAAGTGGTAAGTATTTGCTTTTCATAGATAGTGATGATTATGTAGAAGAGGACTTATTAAAAGAAATTGATAAAGAAATAAATGATGTTCAAATATTAAGGTATCAGGTTGTAACAGAAGATGAAAAAGGGGAAAACAAAATAAGTTATCATGAAAAAGCATTTGATGAAATGAAAGGGTATGATGCTTTTAAATACGTTTCCTCTTATCATTTTGTTGAACCGGCTTGGTGTTATGTTTATAAAACTGAGTATTATTTAGATAATAATTTTAGTTTTAAAAAAGACGTTTATCATGAGGATTTTGGACTTATTCCTTACGTAATATATAAAGCAATGAAGGTTAAATCAGTTGATTACGTAGGTTATCATTACGTTCAAAGAACTGGTAGCATAATGAATAATAATGACTATAAAAAAACCGTAAAAAAGGCTTTTGATATGCTAAATCAATATAAGGCTTTAAGGCTATTTTCTAAAAACTTTGGTAAAAAAAATAACTATGATGATTATTATTTAAGTTATGTATCAAACTCGGTAATAGTAAAAGCAATAGAATTAAAAAAAGAAGAAAGAAAAATATACGTTCATGAGTTAAAGAAAACAAACGCGTTTAATGGCGTTTTGGTAGATACGTTTACAAGAAGGTTAAAAAAAGCTTTAATGAAATTAAATTTGAACTTATATTTGAGGTTGGTTAAATGAAAAAAGTATCAGTTATAGTACCGGTTTATAACACGGCAAAATACTTAAGAAGATGTTTAGATAGTTTGGTTATGCAAACCTTAAAAGACATCGAAATAATTGTTATAGAAGATAAATCAAAAGATAACGCAAACGAAATACTAAAAGAATATGAAGAAAAATATAAAGATAAGATAAAAGTTTTCCACAACAAAACTAATAAAGGAATCGGATATAATAGAAACTTTGGCATTAAAAAAGCA
>CASEKZ010000060.1 GCA_949288625.1 uncultured bacterium
TATAACCAAAATTAATTGCTACTTCGTTAGCACCGAGTGTATTAGCATATTTTATTATATATGGTTCAATTCCATAAAATAAAACAGATAACAATATAAAAACAATGCCTATAAACTTTATTTTCTTAAATTTTATTTCCTCTTTAATCCTATTTGTTTCTAGACTAAACCATATAATAGAAATAATAAACAATACAAATAAAAATATAAATTTTGGAGTTAGAATTAAGTTTCCGAATACTATATCAATGATGAAAACTATAAATAAATTCAAATTTTCAAGTAGAGCAGCTAGTCCTATTGGTATATTCTTTAATGCTTTAACATAACATAACATAGGTATCCTAATAATATAATCAAACCATAAATTAAAATAATAGGAATGGCTTTAGTAGTTATAGAAATACCAGCATAAAACATATATAAAATTTGAAAAAACAATGAAATTATACTTGTGTACAATAATACTTTATAAATAGAATATTTATTTACTGTGATATCCAAAGTAAAGTCACAAAATGAATTAAAAACAGAAGAAACAACAGCTGTTATTCGTTTATTCATATACTACCTCCATACATAATGGCTTAAATTACATTAAGCTATATTATATTATTACTATACCAAATTTAGACAACTATTTAAATGAAGATATTTTGTTATGTCAAAATATTTAACCCCTAGGTATTTTGACACAAGTATCAAAATTACCAGTGGATATTAGCATATAAAATAAAAATCAGTCATATTTCAGACTGAATATATCAAAAGTTCGTGCTTTTCGAACAGATTTCCCAATGGTGCCGCTTGTAAGAATCGAACTTACAGCTAATCATTACGAGTGACTTGTTTTACCATTAAACTAAAGCGGCGTATAAGCTTTATTTAAAAAAGCCGTTTGATACGTATTTTGTTTCGTTTACTATGAAAAATGCTTTTTCATCAATGTTTCTTATTATACTTTTTAAATTATTTAGATGCTTTTTATCTAATTCTATGAAAAGCATTATTCTTTTAATTCCGTCCTTACCAGTACAATCAACTTGTGAAACGGCATAACCTTTATTCCTTATGTTATTTATTTTATTTTCGTACGCTTCATCAAGCACCACTTGCATACATACTTTTTCATTTATTAACCGGTTTGATAACGTTGTTCCGATGAACGTTCCAATCGCGTAACCTAAGGCATATGATATTGCAATCCACATACTTTTTATCTCTGTTGTAAGAGCTTGTTTTACAACGAAAAACCATATTAATACATCGATGAAACCTAGTATTGTTGCAAGTATTCTTTTTGATTTGACGGTAAGTACGGTAACAAAAGTACCTAATGATACATCAATCATTCTTGCAAAAAATATGATTAGACATATTTGAAGCACATTCATATTCTTTCTCCTTATTGCTCTTTAATAATATCATAATTATTTAAATTCTTCAATAGATAAGTTTAATATAAAGTGATATAATATTAGTTATGGAGGGATTAAATTGAATAAAGGTATAAAATTAAAGAGGAACTGTTTAATTTTGTTTATATTAAACGTATGTGTTTTATTAACGCTTATTTTATTTAGGGTTTATTTTTCTAACGTTGGTTATCCAAAAGTTATAGTTAATGTTGCAATGATTGTTAATATATTAATTTTAATTATAGGTATCATATTTAATGTCATTTTGCTTATAAAGCCTAATCTTTTTGATGAAAAAAAATCGTTAATTACTTTTTTAACTTTATTTATTATTTACGTTTTACTTAATACGGTGGGTGTGGTAATTATTAACGAAAAGCTAAGTGATGGTTATGCTAAAATCGCAAAGAAATTATCTGGGTATTGTGAAAATTATGTTTGTGATAGCTACGAAACGGTAAATGATGATGGATTAAAAGATTTTGTTATAAAGAAAACTTATTTAGATTATAATGGGGTTAATAATAATATTGAAATCCATACCAAGTATGATTTAAGTGATGTTGTGTTAGTTGAAGCAATTATTTATTCACAAAACGAAATGTTTTCAGAAGGACTAATTAAAGAGCAGGTAGAGGGTTATTATAGTAACTTTGGAGTAACGATAGATGAAACTTTAATAAGAAAGGCATTTGATAACAGATTTGGGCATTCGGTTAAAAATGATGATTTGACGTATAAAGTAAGTGAAGTATATGAAGATGGCGAGCTTATCGGAATTAAAACAGTTATAACGCTAGATTTAAAACAAGGCTAATCTTGTTTTTTATTGTTTTTTTTGTTAAGATTAATAAAGAATAATAAAGGTGGTGTAATTATGGATGAAATTATAAACATTTTTTTGGAAACACCAATGTTAATGACTGCTACTATCGTGTTTTTTCTTTGTGTTGTAATTGGTTTTTTTGGAAACATTTATTTAAAAAGAAATAATACCACAAAGGATGAAGTTGACATTCAAGTAAAAAGTGTAAAAGAAGAAAACAAGGATGCCGAAGAAATTCAAAAAGATAATAAAACTGAAGAAAAAGATGTTGGTGATGTAATTGAGACAACCATTAACAACTCTTTAGACTATGGTAATCAAAATAACAAAGATGTTACCCAAGATGCTTTTATTAATCCTAATGATAATAAAATGTATAATAGTGATGATGATAACATTAATAATATTTTTTAGGAACACCTTATAAAATAAGGAGTTTTTATTTTCAAAAATAATTTTGTATAAAAATCATGTTTAATTATGTTATAATTTTGGTATAATGAATTGGTTATATAAAAGGAGGATATATGACAGTAGATAATGTTTTAACAATTATAAAAGACATAATAGATATATGCATTGTATGGACGGGCTTGTACTTTATTTTGAAAAGTATTAAAAATAACGTTAAGTTCACTTTACTTTTTAAAGGAATTATAATAATAGTCATAATAAAATTACTAAGTGACTTATTTGATTTAACGGCGATAGGGCTTTTGCTTGAGTACGTAGTTATGTGGGGACCACTTGCTTTGGTTATAATTTTCCAGCCAGAAATAAGGTCTGTTTTGGAACAACTAGGAAGGTCACAGCTGTTAGGAAGACATAAAGTTTTAACTATTTCTGAAAGAGAAAGAATAGTTTATGAAATGGGACTTGCGTTAGAGTATTTGAAAAAACATAGGATAGGTGCTTTGATTGTAATAGAAAGAGATAATTCTTTATCTGAATACATAGAGCGTTCTAAAAAGCTTTATGCTGAAATATCTAATGAATTATTGGTTGCAATATTTTTCCCGGATAACCCACTTCATGATGGCGGTGTAATTATTCAAGGTGATAAAATCACATGTGCCGGAGCAGTTTTTCCTACTACGGTAGAGATGAAATTTAGTAAAAGACTTGGAACAAGACATAGAGCTGCAATTGGTATAAGCGAGGAAACCGATGCAATTGCAATCGTTGTATCAGAAGAAACTGGAAGAATTTCGATTGCAGTAAATGGCGATTTACATTATAATTTGTCTTTAGAAGAATCTAAGATGATGATTTTAGATGAATTAAAGCCAAAGAAAACCGCTGAATTCGATTATGAAGCAGAAGAAGTGGAGGAAAAAGAAGATGAATAAGCTTATAAAATCAATTCGTAATTTTTTTAAGAAAATTGCACGTTTTATTGATAAAAAGATAATTCTTCCAATAACGAAACTTTTTGTCGGAATATCAAACAAGTTTAAGGGTAATGGTAGAAGTTTTGAAAAAGTAATTACAACAAAACCTGGTTTAATAATAGTTTCGTTAGTAGTTGCACTTGGGGTGTTTTTTATAGCGGATACTAAATCTACTTCTTTGATTGAAACTTCAGCTGAGGTTTTATATGATCAACCTATTTCCGCTACTTATAACGAGGAGGCATACGTCGTTGAAGGTCTTCCTGAAACGGTTGATATAACGTTAATTGGTAGAAAATCTGACGTTTATTTGGCAAAGCAATTGCCTACAAATGATATAACGGTAGATTTAACTGGATTAAAACCTGGAGTTCATAAGGTTAACTTGAAGTATAAAAAAGCATTAAGTTCAGTTGAATATAAACTTGACCCATCGGTTGCAACAATTGTTATATATGAAAAAGTATCTGAAGAAAAGGAAGTCAATTATGAAGTTATAAACAAGGATAAAATTGATTCAAAATTAATGGTTGATGATGTTACGCTTAGTACTGAAAGGGTGTATGTAAAGGGAAATGAAGCAACAATAAATAAAGTAGCTTCTGTTAAAGCGTTAATTGACCTTAAAAACCTAGTTAACCCAGAAGTTGGTGAACAAGAACTTAAAGATGTTAAGTTGGTTGCATATGATAGTAATGGTAAAACGGTAGATGTTGAGATTGTTCCTTCTAAAATAAATGCAACTGTTAGTATAACTTCACCACAAAAAGAAGTACCAATAAAGGTAATTCCTAAGAATTATGATAAAATTGTTTTTGGTAAAGCAATTAGTAAGATAACTTCTGATGTAACCATGGTTACAATATATGGGGATAATTCAAAATTAGATGAAATATCATACATACCGGTTTATGTGGATGTAAGTGGCTTAAACGAAGATAAAGATTTTTCTATAACTATTGAAAGACCAAAGGGAGTAAGAGCTATTAGTGATACGTCAGTTAACGTAAGTGTTTCTATTGGTGATGAGACAACGCAAGAAGTTGAAAACGTTTACTTGGAATATGAAAACCTTGGTGAAGGATTATCCGCACAAACGGTTGGTGAAAATAGTAATAGGGTTACGATAAGCATTAAGGGAGTCCAAAGTGTGTTATCTAACCTTGATCCTACAACGATAAAAGCTTATGTGGATTTAAAAGGCTTAGGCGTTGGTGAACACGAAATAAAAGTGCAAGTAAGTGGTTCTGATGCAAGGGTTAAATATTCATCGAAAACAACGAGAATAAAAATAAGAATAACTGAAAAAAATTAAAAATTAGTTGACAAATGTGGGAGTTTAAAGTAAAATTTTAAATGGTACATTTTATTACTCCCACATAAGTTTGTCCTGGGAAAACAAACTTATTAAGGAAAGGAAAAGATTTATGACAACATTTATGGCTAATGTAGCAAATATTAAGCGTAAATGGTATGTTATTGATGCTAAGGGAAAACCATTAGGACGTGTAGCTTCTAAAGCTGCTGTTATGCTAAGAGGTAAGCATAAGGCAACTTATACTCCACACGTTGATTGCGGAGATAACATTATCATTATTAATGCTAAAGATGTAGTGCTAACGGGAAATAAGTTAGATCAAAAAATTTATTATAATCATAGTGGATATACTGGTGGTTTAAGAGAAAGAAACGCAAGAGAAATGCGTGATAATTATCCTGTTGAAATGGTTGAAAGAGCAGTTAAAGGTATGCTTCCAAAAGGAAGGTTAGGTAGACAAATGTATAAAAAGTTATTTGTATATGAAGGACCTGATCATAAGCATCAAGCTCAAAAACCTGAAACGATGGAAGTTTAAGGAGGATTTGTAAATGGCTAAAACATTTATTGGAACTGGTCGTCGTAAACGCTCAGTTGCACGCGTTAGGATGGTATCAGGTAAAGGAAAAATTACCATTAATGGTAGAGATGTAAACGAATATCTTCCTTTTAAAACGTTAGTTATGGATTTAACACAACCACTAGATGTAACTAAAACTCGTGATAAATTTGATATTGATATAACGGTGCATGGTGGTGGCTTTTCTGGACAAACAGGAGCTATTCGCCTAGGTATTACAAGAGCATTATTACAGTATGACCAAAACACTGATCCAGCATCTGAGTCATCTTTTAGAAGAATTTTAAAAGCTGAAGGTTTTATTACCAGGGATGCAAGGGTTAAGGAACGTAAAAAATATGGTCTTAAGAAGGCTCGTCGCGCGCCACAATTTAGTAAACGTTAAAAAAATTATAAAAAGTCAGGAAGTATTCCTGATTTTTTAATTTGACATATTTTATACAAGAAGAAGTTTTATTATTTTATTAAACCTTAATAAAAGACATTTTTTGTTATTATTTAATAAACATTTAGTTAATTGTATGTTATAATTTACAATAGGTGATGCTAGGTGAAAACAAAGGAGTTTAAAACCTTAGATGAACAAATTGAGATATTAAAGAATAAAGGGTTGACTATAAATGATGTTGATAAAGCAAAAGAACTATTATTAAGGGAAAATTACTTCTTCATTAATGGATATCGGCATTTGTTTTTAAAAAGTAATAAAGAAAGAGTGTTTATTAGAGGAACTACTTTTGATGAGTTATACGCAGTGTTTCAATTTGACAGAAGTTTTAGAAACGTTTTGTTTAAAAATTTATTAATAGTGGAAAATAATTTAAAATCAATAATATCATATAGATTATCTAAAAAGTATGGTATTAAAGAAAGAGAGTATTTAAAACCTTCTAACTTTTCTCAAGATATAAAAAAGGTAAGACAAGTTAATGATGTTTTAAACAAAATAAAAAGACAAATCAAATTAAATGGTAGGCAACATAGCGCAACCTTACACTATTTGAGTAATTATGGGTTTGTGCCTTTATGGATATTAGTTAAGTTATTGTCTTTTGGAATGATTAATGAATTATATTCCATACTAAAACCAGAAGATAAATTATCGGTTGCTAAATATTATAATTTGGATGTTGAAACATTAGGGGTATATATATCACTTCTTTCTAATTATAGAAATTTATGTGCTCACGAAGACATTGTTTATGAACATCGCACTCAAAAAGAAATACCTGATACAAAATATCACTGGGAACTTGATATACCAATGATGAATGATGAATACATATATGGTAAGAATGATATATTTGCCGTAGTAATAATGCTTAAGTACATGTTAACCGAAAGTGATTTTACGGATTTTGTAAATGAAGTTAGTTATGATCTTAGCTTGTTAGATGGTAGAGTGTCAACTGTTCCGCAAAATAAGATTTTAGATAGAATGGGATTTCCAGAAAATTGGGAAGAAATTGCAAAATTTGATTAAGAAGGTGAAATTTTATGGATAAGATTGAAACATCAGATTCTAATGAACCAAAAAAGAAAAATCAATTTAGTAAGTTTTTAAAGTTTTTAATAATTATATTATTAGCTTTTGCGTTGGGGGCTGGACTAATGTACTGGTACAGCGTTGCTAATCCAACCGTTGTAACGAAAAATAGAACCATATCTGAAACAAAGGTAACAGAAGAGGCAATGGAAGATGCAATTGATAAGGTTTATGATGCGGTATTGTGTATTGAAGTCGTTTCAAGTGATGGTACGATAATTAGTTCTGGAACTGGTTTTGTTTATGATAAAGATGATAAATACGGATATGTTTTAACTAATGCACACGTTGTGTCAGACGGAAATAATGTACAGGGAGTATTATCTAATAACAACACGGTTTCTTTAACTTTGTTGGGGTTTGATTCATATACTGATTTGGCTGTTCTTAGAATGGATGTTAAAGACGTATTACAAGTTGCGAGTATTGGTTCAAGTGAAAACATAGAAGTTGGAAACACCTTGTTTACGGTGGGAGCTCCAATGGGAGCAAAGTACGCTGGTACTGTGACAAAAGGAATATTATCTGGCAAAGATAGATTGTTAGAAACAAGTACGTCTAACGGGCTTTCGAATGATTCTTACATAGTTAAAGTTTTGCAAACGGATGCTGCAATAAGCCCAGGTAATAGTGGGGGACCGCTTGTTAATTTAGCAGGAGACGTAATAGGAATTACGTCACTTAAACTTGTTGATAATAAAGTAGAAGGTATGGGGTTTGCAATTCCTATTGAAGATGCAATGAACTATGTTGATTATTTAGAGCAAGGTAAAGAAATTCAAAGACCTGTTATGGGTGTGCAAATACTTGATTTAACTAATAGATACGTATTATATAGGTATAATGTAAATATTCCAAAAAACGTAGATAGTGGAATTTATTTGGTAGAAGTAAATAGTGGATATCCTGCAAGTGATGCTGGTTTAAAAAGTGGGGATATAATAACAGCTATTAATGGGGAAAAGGTTACTACAACAGCGGAGTTTAAGTATGAATTATATAAGTATTCTGTTGGTGATATGGTTGAAGTGACGTATTATAGAAATGGCAAAGAAAATGTAACAAATGTAAAGTTAGATAAAACAAGCTAAAGAGAAACATATGTTTTTCTTTTTTATTGTTTAAAACATAAACAAGATTATGTAATCATTGCTTTTTTAACTTTTTAAAATTGTTTTAAAATAATTTTTAAACAAATTAAATTTATATTTTTTCGGTTAGATACAAAGAAAAGTTCCAGCATAAAATAAAAAATGATTTTTATTTAGAAAGTCCCAAAAATAAAGGAAAAAATGTATACATTTATAAAGAAAAATGATAAAATAAGGCCATTAAGTTAAAAAGAAAACACAAAAAAAGTGCGGGAAGTTATTATTTTTTAAATTTTGCAAGGTAAACATCCCACATTGTTGTAGAAAAAATAAGTGTATTTTGGCTTAATAATTTTTACTACTTTTTAAGTAGTTTGATTGTTAAATCGATATTATCATAATTGATTTTATCGATTTTTAATTTGTTTAAATTTTCTTTGCCAATGAAATTAATAGAAGCCTC
>CASEKZ010000061.1 GCA_949288625.1 uncultured bacterium
TGTTTATGAGGTTTAGATTTGAAATAAAGTTTACTCCAAAATTAATCGTCATATTACTAATTATAATAGTCACTTTGATTATTATATAATAGTTAAGAAAAACAGAGCTAAGTAAAATCTAGCTCTGTTTTTCAATAAAACCAAAAATTTTTTGGAAAACAACTAGTAAGCTGCTTCCTTACAATTTGATTATATCTAAAAATAAATTAAATATCAATATTTTCTTTACACCTTGTTTTCCACAATCGTAAAAAATATTGAGCAGAGCGGATAATAGAAGGTTTACTTTTAAGTTAAATTATAAACAACCAACAAATTAGTATGCATTTTGCATGTTTTTTTGTTTTTTTGTGGAAATAAAACTAAAAACAATGTATAATTGTATTAGTATTTATGGTAGACGGTGGTGATGTGTGTGATAAACTTAGTTAAAAAGGAAAATCTTAATCTTGGTATATTGGAAACTGATTTTGATATTTTTGCTGATATAGTTAATACTTTTTCTAGTGAAGTTTTGAAGAAGGATTGTTTACTTGATCTTGATGATTATGTTATTCCTGAGTACTTTAGAAATAAGATTACCATTGTTATTCAAACTAATAAAATGCTTATAGGTTACGTTACTTTTGAATTTAAGAACAATAATAATATTTCTCAGGTTGAAATAAATAAGTTATATGTGTTAGATGATTTTAAAAATAAAAATATGGAAATTCTTTTAATAGAAGGTGTTATATATGTTGCTGGTGAAGTTGGTTCAAGAAACGTTGTTGTAACGGTTGATGAGCATGATTCTAACATGCTTAAAACATATCAAGCATTGGGATTTTATGAGGTCGGAATAAATGAAGAAGGTAATCTTTTAAGTGTTAATGTTACTTCTTGTGTACGGGTTAGAATGCTTAATGATAAATTTAGGGATATATTACCTGATTCAGTTGATTATAAGAGTTTGAAATTAGTTAAGAAATTAGCGTCTGGTCGTTCTGGAAACATTTATTTAACTAAGGATGGTAGAATTCTTAAGATGTTTACGTCTACTTCATTTACATATGTTAAGGATCGTGAAGAAACGCTTAAATATATTAAAACACTTGATATTCCGGAAATTGTAAAACCAAAACATCTAGTTTACTATGATGGTGTTTTTGTTGGTTATATAATGGAGTATTTACCAGAAGGTCAAGCTTTATGGCAAAAAAGTGAAAATTATAGTTTTGAAGAGAAAATTGATAAAATAAAAGAAATTGAAAAAGTAATGAAAAAGCTTCATCAAAAAAACATTTACATATGTGATTTAAATCCGGATAATATATTTTTTGATAAAAATGGTAAGGTTAAACTAATTGATTGTGATTCTTTTGTTATTAAAAACAACGTTATTAATAATGATGTTGCACTTAAATATCAAGATCCGTTAAATAAAATCGTCTCTGAAAAAACTGACCTTTATGCTTTTGCTATTACCACACTACAACTTTTAATAGATAAAAAAATTCCGGATGGTGCTTCTTTTTCTGAAATTGAAAAAATATATAATAAACATAAAAATAAGTTGCCAGTAAGTTTTAAAAATTATTACGATCATATATTTAAGGGAAAAGATCGCTACTATTTAACTGATTCTTATGAACGTTATTTAAATGAAATGTACATGGATGAAAGTGGCGAGGAAAATGAGCATAAAAGTGGTAAAATAAGCGTAATAATACTATCATTTATCATGGTTGTTATTGCGGTTATTGGATATTTTGTATTTAAATCAAGTCGTTAAAGACTTGTTTTTTAATGCGTTATGGTAATTATATTTTAAAAACTAATGTCGTTATCCTTGACAAAATAGAAAAATAATGCTAGTATATATGGCATTCAATCAAAAGGGGGAGATTTGAATATGTTAAATAATGGATTTTTTAACGAAATTAAAAGACTAGACAATGAACAAGAGGAATTAAAGAAAAAATTAGAGTTATTAAGTCAGCAGAAATATAAGGCTATGTATGATGCTTTAGAAAATTTAGAAGAAGAAAAAAAACATGACTTAAATGATGCTGAAGCTTATGTATGTGATTTAAATAAAGAACTTGAAGAATTGAAGAAAAATGGTTTATATGATCAAATGGCTAATGTTGCTCGTGATATGCAAAAGCAAAGTGATGTTGTAAACATGCTTCATAAAGAATATGACGAAGTAAAAGCTTTATATGATTATGCTAAATTATATTATGATAGAATTCTTGAGTTTAATGGTGAAGAGTTACAAAGTATTCAAAACTCAATAATGTCTTTTGTTTCTAAATCACAGTTTGATTATAAAATATATGAATATGAATATTATCGTGATTTAGCTAAAATAACTGGTGATTCTAGGTATTATGAAATCGCTAAAAATGTTTTAGAAGAAAACAATGAGTTTAAAGCAAATGAAAACTTAAAATTAGCTGATGACATATCTGATGATGGTAGTTTAAAATTAGATAATGATAACGATGTTTCTAATGATGCTGATGATGAAAAAATGCATGAAATTACAGAATTGATGGAAAAAGCAAAAGAAGAAAACAACATAGATTATTTAGTTGAAGCAAGAAAAATAGTTAACGAATTATCTTCAAATGATAAGGATAAACTATTTATGGCAATTGATTTGCTAGAGAAAATATGTCAGACTAAAAACTTGGTTTCATTAGCGGTTGAAACTGAGAAAGCTAAGGATTATAATAAGGCTTTAAAAGCTGTTGATAAATTATCTAATGGTGAAACTAAAAATGAATTATTAAATAAGCTTGATTCATTAGTAGAAACTAATAATGATAAGTTTATAAGCCTTGTTGAAGAATCACACGAAGTTATCAGCAAAAACAAAGAGTTAGAAGAAAATGATGTAAAAGAATTAGCTGATAGATACACGTACATTGATAATGAAACGAAAGAAAAATACAAGGAAAAATATAATGTTGTAATAACGTGTTATAATAATAAAATTCAAGATGATTATCAAAAAAGTTTGACAAAAGCTGATTTTAAAAAGTATGGAATTTTTACTAGATTCACGGAATTATTTGGTTGGATGGTAAGACCGATTACTAGGACAAAAGTATATAAGAAGGTACTTGATATATTTAAGAGAAAACGTGATGAGGCACTAGATGTTAAAGATCATGAAATGATAGATAAATATGATAAAAAAGTGGAAAAAATGGAAAAAAGAATATCAGATGGTGATGTTGTAGGTGGTGTAAGACTATTTATGGCAAGAAATAAATTAGCCAAGATAAAAGCAAAGTTATATCATGGATATGATGTTTCTTTTGCGAAACCTACTGATACCATTTCAATGTGTTTATCTAGTGGAATTAATAAAGTATTAGAAGATGAAACAATATCAAAGGACAAATCAAGGGTTATTATTGTTTTGGATCAGTACATGGATTTATTAGCATCGGGTAATAATGATGATGTGTTCTATGACGAAGCTTATAAATACTTAGAAAGTGTTTCAAACGTTTTATCTGAAAGTGAGTATTTTGCTTATTTCAATAAATTCCAAATGATTGAAAATTATCGTAATGCAAACAAAGGTATTCCATATCATTTAGATAGTAATAATTATGGTAGTGAAATAGATGAAATGGTTAAATACTATGATAATGCTTGCGATGAAAATTTAGGATACTTTGATTATGTGAAATCTAAAAGAAAGTAGTTATACTTTCTTTTTTATGTTAAAATATATTTGGTGATGCAAATGGATGGAGTGTTAGTAGTTGATAAGCCAAAAGGTAAAACAAGCCGAGATGTTGTAAATGAAGTGGTTAATCTATTAAATAACAAGAAGGTAGGACATACTGGGACACTTGATCCAATTGCTACTGGTGTTCTTGTTTTATGCGTTGGGAAAGCAACTAAATTAGTTGATGTTATAACTGGAAGCAATAAAGAATATTTGGCGGATGTAAAACTAGGTGAGTTAACCGATACTTTAGATGCTGATGGTAATATTATAGAAAAAAGAAAGTGCATTATTAATAAAGATAAATTAGATACCGTATTAAAATCATTTTTAGGAAAATATAATCAAGAAGTTCCTATTTATAGCGCGGTTAGAAAAAATGGTAAAAGGCTTTATGAGTATGCAAGAGAAAATGAAATGGTTTGTTTACCAAAAAGGATGGTTGAAATAAAAGATATTGAATTATTAGAAGCTAGTGATGAACACTATAAATTTAGGGTGGTAGTATCTAAGGGAACTTACGTAAGAAGTTTGATAAAAGACATAAATGATAAACTTGGTATAATAGGTGTTATGAGTGATTTAAGAAGAATAAGACAAGGTGATTTTAATATAAGTTGCGCGTTTTCTTTAGAAGATATAAAAAATAATAAATATAAGCTTTTATCTATTACGGATGTTTTGAAAAATAAAAATTGTGTTATAATAGATGATAATTTATTTGAGGTTATTAAACATGGCGGTATAATTAAAAACGTTTATAATAAAGATTTGGTTACATTTATGTATAATGGTAAAGTAGTTGCTATATATAAAAAATATGAAAAGGATAAAATGAAGTTAAAACCATATAAAATGTTTATTTAGGAGGAACAAAATGAAAAATTCACTTATGTTAATTAAAGAGTTAAAACTAGTAGAAACAGAAAAATCTTTTAAACTTCTTATGAAAAACTATTTAGATGATGGTTATTCAGCTGAAAACTTACTTAGAAACATAAATGATGTTAGTAAAAGAAAAATTATGCTAAGTATGATTTTTGGTGGGGCTTTATTAGATCCGTTAAAGATGATAGAAGATTATTATCCTTATTTAAGTATTGATGAAAAAGTTTGTGTTTTTAGGATTGTTTTAGAAAAAAATCCACTACAAGCTTATTACTTTTTAAAGGAAATAAAAAATCCAAAAACCAAGCTGGAGCTTGAAGAAATAACACGTGTTATAAATCAAACCACAACTAAAGTCGTTATTAATGATTTTGGATCATATTTTGCTGAAGCGTTATTAAACAAAAATGATTATTATGAATTACTTAAGATTAAGACTGATTTAAGTAAAAACGTATTGGATAAAATTTATGAAAAATCTATTTTAAGCTTAAGTAATCATGAATTTAATGGTATCATTAAATATTTGAATGATGAAGAAAAAAGAAAATATGCTAGGATGTTTTTGGAATCTAGTAATAAAAATTATAAAGTTGCGATGTATTTTTTAGATAACAAAATTTACTTTGATGATGATTTTGATAAGCTATTAAAAATAGTAGCTAATAATGCTCCTTCTAATGATATATATAAAGTTTTAATGAATGAAAACTTAAGTGAGAAAAATAAAAATATGTTGGAAAAAGGTTTACTTAAAACTGGTGATGTTGAGTATATTTCATATTATTATTTTTATAAAAATAGATATTTATTTGATCGGTTATTTGGTAGTACTTTATTGTTTTTATCTTTTGTTATGATTAATGAAAAGTTGTTTAAGAATAAAGTTTTATTAGAAGAAGTTATAGCAAAAATAAAAACTGAACGCGCCTCTTATAGTGATAATGTTATAAAAATGGTTTGTAAGTATAAAAAAGTAAAATAACCATAAAATAAAAGAAATTTGCTTGCATAATTTTAAAAATTAATGTATATTATTAGTGTTACCTATCCTTGGTTATTAGGTTTACTCCTAGCCATAGCTCAGGATTAGGCGAATATTATAGATAAGGAGGAGAAAAAATGTTAAAAAAGGAAGTTAAACAATCAATTATAAAGAAGTATGCAACTCACGAAAAAGATACTGGATCTGCCGAAGTGCAAATTGCGGTATTAACTGAAAAGATAAACGTTTTAACTGAACATTTAAAGACAAACATTCATGATTTTCACTCTAAAAGAGGATTGTTAATGATGGTTGGTAAAAGACGTAACTTACTTAATTACCTAAAAAAGACTGACGTTAACAGATATCGTGAATTAATCAAAAGTTTAGGATTAAGAAAATAATATTGTTAAAAGTAGGCACTCTTTTTTGGGTGCCTTTTTAATTAAAAAGGAGATGTATAATAGATGGAAAAAAGAGTATTTGAAATGAATTTTAAAGGAAGACCATTAATCGTAGAAACTGGAGAACTTGCTAAGCAAGCTCATGGTGCGGTACTTGTTAGATATGGTGATACCGTTGTATTATCAACTGTTTGCGTAAGTAAAGATGCAAACGTTTTATCTGACTTTTTCCCATTAATGGTTTTATATCAAGAAAAGCTTTATTCAGTAGGTAAAATCCCTGGAGGATTTATTAAAAGAGAAGGAAGACCAAGTGAAGCTGCAACGCTTGCGGCCAGAATGATTGATAGACCTATGCGTCCACTTTTTCCAAGTGATTTTAGAAATGAAGTTCAAGTTGTTAATACGGTGTTGTCAGTAGATCCAGATAACTCTCCAGAGTTAGCGGCAATGTTTGCTTCAAGTCTTGCAACGTCAATTAGTAAAGTACCATTTAATGGGCCAATAGCAGGTGTTAAGGTTGGAAGAGTTGATGGTAAATTTATTATTAATCCAACCGTTTCGGAAACTGAAGAAAGTGATATTGATTTAACGGTTGCGGGAACTAAGGATGCTATTAACATGGTGGAAGCAGGAGCTAAAGAAGTAAGTGAAGAAGACATGTTAGAGGCTTTGATGTTTGGTCATGACGCGGTAAAAGAACTTATTAAGTTTGAAGAAAAAATAATAAAAGAAGTTGGCCAAGAAAAAATGGAGTATGAGTCTTTAGAGATAACTAGTGAGTTAAAAGAAGAAATTTATTCTCTTGCAAAAGATCCGCTTGATAATGCTATGCGTATTAAAGATAAGCAAGAAAAATACGCTGCAATTGATAAAGTAAAAGAAGACGTTGTGGCTAAGTTTGAATATGAAAATGAGGAACTTGATAAAGATGAGTTAAACGAACTTATTACCAAGGTTAAATTGTGCTTATCAGAAGTAGAATATGAAGTGTTTAGAAAGATCGTCGTAAAAGAGAAAAAACGTGCGGATGGAAGAAAAATGACTGAAATAAGGCCTCTTTCAACGGACATAGACTTACTTCCAAGAACGCATGGTTCTGCATTATTTACGCGCGGGGAAACACAAAGTTTATCAGTTGTAACATTAGGAGCATTAGGTGAACACCAAATAATTGATGGCCTTTCTCCTGAGGATGAAAAAAGGTTTATGCTACATTATAATTTTCCACAATTTTCCGTTGGTGAAACTGGTAGGTATGGTGCTCCAGGTCGTCGTGAAATAGGTCATGGTGCCTTAGGAGAAAGAGCTCTTTTACAAGTCATTCCATCAGAAGAGGAATTTCCATACACGATTCGTGTTGTATCTGAAATACTTGAGTCTAATGGTTCATCATCACAGGCATCTATTTGTGCGGGATGCATGGCTTTAATGGCAGCGGGTGTTCCTATTAAGGCCCCAGTTGCAGGTATTGCAATGGGACTTATTACTGATGGTGATGATTATACGATTTTAACTGATATTCAAGGTATGGAAGATCATTTAGGAGACATGGACTTTAAGGTTGCAGGTACTAAAGATGGAATTTGTGCTTTACAAATGGATATTAAAATAAGTGGTATTACAAAGGAAATATTAAAAGAAGCTTTGGCACAAGCTAAAAAAGCAAGATTAGAAATTTTAAAGGTTATTACAAAACAAATAAAAGAGCCAAGAAAAGAAGTAAGTAAGTACGCACCTAAAACAATGACGTTTATGATTGATCCAATGAAGATAAAGGACGTTATCGGAAAAGGCGGAGATATGATTACCAAGATAATCCTTGAGGCATCAAATGTTAAGACGGTAACTGATGCAAATGCTGTTAAAGTGGATTTAGAGGATGATGGTACGGTAATTATTTATCATTCTGATAAAGATATAATTGAGCGTACCGCACAAATGATTAAAAACGTTGTTAAAGAAGTTGAAATAGGTAAAATATATAATGGTAAGGTAGTTAAGGTAATTGATGAATTAGGATGCTTTGTAGAGCTTTGGGAAGGTTGCGAAGGGCTTGTACATATTTCACAATTATCAGATAAAAGGGTTGCTAAAACGTCTGACGTTGTTGGGGAAGGCGATGAAATACTTGTTAAAGCAACGGGATATAAAAATGGTAAATTAACTTTATCAAGAAAAGAAGTGTTAGTTAAAGATAAAATAAAAGATGATAAAAAAGAGAAAAAAACAGATAAGAAAGAAGAAAATGAAGATAAGTAGTTTTCTTTCTTTTTATTTTGACACATTTTAAACAAGGTTATATAATAAAATATGTCTAATGGAGGTAATCATGTTTAAAATATTAATTGTTGAAGATGAAAGTTCGATTAGAACGATAATAAGTAAATACTTAAGTAAGTATGATATTAAGTGTATTGAGGCAGAAAATGGGCAAAAGGGTCTTGAGTTATTTATTAAAAATAAAGATAATATTGATCTTATATTGATGGATGTTATGATGCCTGTTATGGATGGTATTGAATGTACTAAAAAAATAAGGGAAATAAGTAATGTACCAATAATCATGTTAACAGCTAAAAACCAAGATGAAGATGAAATAGAAGGTTTAAAAATTGGAGCTAATGATTTTGTTACTAAACCTTTTAATTTAGAAGTTTTACTTCTTAGAATTAAAAAATTAGTAAATTTAGATAGTAATAATAATTTAGAACTTTCAAAAGAACAAAGATGTATAATAAAAAACGGAAGATTAATTAGTCTTACTAAAAAAGAATATCTTATTTTAGAATACTTTTTTGAAAACCCTAACGTTGTTTTAACAAGAGATCAAA
>CASEKZ010000062.1 GCA_949288625.1 uncultured bacterium
TTAGCTCTGTTTTTCTTAACTATTATATAATAATCAAAGTGACTATTATAATTAGTAATATGACGATTAATTTTGGAGTAAACTTTATTTCAAATCTAAACCTCATAAACATCACCCGCTTTCTATTCTTTTAAATAAAAAACGGAAAACAAAGCTAGTATTTTCACTTACTTCCTCATGTTAATTATTCTGCGTATTTTTTTAAATCACTTTAAAATAATAAAAAAAGCTAAAACTAATTAGCCTTTTTTAACTTAACATAATAAAAGAGATAAGCAAATTACTCATTTATTTCCTTTATTATTCTTTCTATTTTGTTACCATAAGATACTGATTCATCATATATAAATCTTAAATCCGGAATCCTTCTTATTTCTAATTTTCTCTTTGCAAGTTCCGTTTTTATAAAACCTTTAGCTGCATTTAAATCATGCATACACTTATCCCTCTTTTTATCTTCTAAAACAGTACAATAAACTTGTGCTAAAGATAAATCAGTATCAACCTTACAATAAGTAATCGTTACAAATTTTATATCTTGATCATTTACTTCATTTTGTAATATATCACTTATTTCTTTTACAAGTAAGTTTGCTATTCTTTCCGTTTTAACACTCATATTTTACCTCTTTATCTCAACAAGTTCATAAGCTTCAATTATATCTTGTTCCTTGATATCTTGATAGTTTTCCAAGGTAATTCCGCATTCAAAACCTGCCTTAACTTCCTTCACTTGATCTTTTTCTCTTTGAATTGAGTTTATAGCGCCATCATAAATTACTATACCATCACGTATTAGCCTTGCTTTAGAAGATGATTTTATAACGCCGCTTAAAACATAACAACCAGCTATGTTTCCTGTTTTAGAAAATTTATATATTTTTCTTATTTCCGCTTGTCCTAAAACTTGTTCTTCATATTCAGGATCAAGCATACCACGCATAGCCGATTCCATTTCTTCAGCAACTTTATATATAATGTTATGTAATCTTATTTCAACACCATTTTCCTTAGCATAATCTAATATTTTTCCACTTGGTCTTACGTTAAATCCTATTATAATAGCATTTGATGCATTTGCTAAAACAACGTCACTTTCAGTTACTGTTCCAACTCCACTTCTGATTATGTTTAACTTACAACCTTCGACCTCAATTTTAGCAAGGGTATTCCTAACGGCTTCTTCACTTCCTTTAACATCAGCCTTTAAAACTATGTTTATTTCCTTTAAACCTTCAGATATCTTTCCAAACAACTCATCCAAACTAATAGCGTTAGTTGGCTTAGTAGATTTTAACTTAGCAATCTCACTTCTTTGATGAGCCACCTCATGAGCTTTCTTTTCAGATTCAAAGGCCATAAACCTATCACCCGCGGTTGGAACCCCTGATATTCCAGTTACTTCAACTGGAGTAGATGGTGTTGCTTCAACTATCTCGTCTCCAAGGTCATTACGAAGTGTTCTTACCTTTCCAAAATATTCACCAACAACGATTGGATCGCCTAATCTCAACGTACCATTTTGAATTAATAACGTAATTTGAGGACCTACGTTCTTATCTAATTTTGATTCAATAACGGTACCAAGTGCATAACGATTTGGATTTGCTTTAAACTCTTGCATTTCTGCAACAAGTAGTACGTTATCCAATAAGTTACCAATTCCCTCATGAGTCTTAGCTGATATGTTAACAAAAAGCGTATCACCACCCCAAGTATCAGGCGTAAGTCCATATTCACTCATTTGACGCATTACGCGCTCTGAATCAGAACCCGGTTTATCTATTTTGTTTATTGCAACAATAATAGGAACGCCAGCTGCCTTTGCGTGGTCTATTGCCTCCTTAGTTTGAGGCATAACTCCATCATCTGCCGCTACAATTATTATTACTATATCTGTTATACTAGCACCACGTGCCCTCATTTCAGTAAAAGCAGCATGTCCTGGTGTATCAATAAAAGTAATCTTTTTATTATTATAACTAACTTGATACGCACCAATGTGCTGTGTAATGCCACCAAATTCTCCGGAAACAACGTTGCTTTTTCTAATGGCATCAAGTAAAGAAGTTTTACCATGATCAACATGCCCCATAATCGTAACAACCGGAGGTCTTTCTTTCAAATCTTTTGGATCATCGTTTATTTCAAACATCTCGAAATTTGAAATATCTACTTGTTCTTGCCTCTTTAAGTTTTTACCAAATTCAAGCGCTAAAACCGATGCATCATCAAAACTTAATTTAGCATTCATATTTGCCATAATACCTAAACCCATAAGTTTTTTTAATACATCTGCTACGGATACTCCAAGACCATCAGCGAAATCCTTTATACTCATCCCATCTTTATATAAAACTACGTTTTCATCACCATTATCCTCGTTAGAAACTAGTTTTTCTTTATTTTTATACATTGCCTTTTTGGCTTCCTTAATGTTTTTTTGTTTATTCTTATTCTTTTTTTTCAAAGGAAGAGGTTCACTACTAAAAATAGTATCTTTCTTATCAATTAAAGTATCAACCACTTCGTCATAATAATCATCTTCTTCAATCTTCTTAATTATTTCTTCATCTTGCTCTAATTCATTAGTGGTAGTATCCTTTGATTCTTCATTTTGAAATGCATTATCAAGCTCAACAATTGCATCATCGTCAAGCATATCATCCCCACTAGATACTTTGATATTTAATTTTTCACACATCTTTAAAATCTCATTTACATCTTTATTCATATCATTTGCATATTCCAAAACACTCATCATGATAATCACATCCTTTCCCTTTACAACTTAATTAACAATACTTCTTTAATTCTTCATACACTTCGTTACTAACCTCTGTTTGTAAGTATTTATCCAAGATTTTCTTTTCTTTTGCTTTATTTATAATGCTAATATCTTTTTTTAAATACGCTCCATGACCATTTACCTTGCCGGTAACATCAACCAATACGTTTCCAAAGCTATCCCTTACTACTCTTATAAGTTCTTTTTTTGGATATTTTTCTTTGGTAACAACGCACAATCTTAATGGTACTTTTTTTTGTTTCAAACTTATCACCTTACCTTATGATTTTGCATTAGTTAAATCTATTTTTTCTTCTTTTACTTGCTCACTTGTTTTAACATCTATTCTGTAATGTGTCAAGCGTGCCGCAAGACGCACGTTTTGACCTTTTTTACCAATAGCTAAAGATAAGTTGTCACCTTCCGCTACCGCCAAAGCTTCGTTTTTCTTTTCATCAAGTATGTATACTTTAACATCTTTTGCAGGAGATAAAGCGTTTTTAATAAATACCATTGGGTCTTTATCATATAAAACAACGTCTATTTTTTCACCACCCAATTCATTGGTTATACGGTTTATTCTAACTCCTTTTTCACCGATACAAGCACCAACTGCATCAACGTTTGGATCCTCAGAATAAACAGCAATTTTACTTCTTACCCCGGCATCTCTTGCAACACTATACAAAATAACCGTACCATCATTTAACTCTGGTATTTCCTTTTCAAGTAATCTTTTAACAAAACCATAATGCTTTCTAGAAAGTAATATCAAAGGACTTTTACCAGAATCATCTATCTTAGTAACGTAAACTTTAATGGATGAGCCCATTGTTAGCGTTTCACCACTTATTAATTCAGTTTTCGGTAAAATACCATGCATTCTTCCTAAATCAACATAATAATTCTGAGTGTCTTCCCTTGATAAAGTACCAACTAATAGTTCGCCTTCTTTATCTTCAAATTCCGTCATTATACTTTGTCTTTCAGCCTCTCTTACTTTTTGTACAAGAATTTGTTTTGCGGTCATTGTTGCAACTCTTCCAAAATCATTTAATGGTACTTGTTCTTCAATGGTTTCTCCAGGTTTTATATCCGGAACAATCTTCCTTGCCTCATCAAGTAATATTTCTACGGTCTCCTCGCCATCTTGATCATCCTCACCATCAGTATATTCCTCAACTACCTTTTGATATGAATAACCTTTTATCTCACCGGTTTCTTTGTTTATTTCTATTCTAATGTTTGGTAATCCCGTTTCCTTGGCATAAGCCTTTTGCAAAGCAAGTGTCATCGCATCAAAAATAACATCTTCACTAATTGATTTTTCTTTACATATAGATTTTAATGCGTTTATAAATTCTTTACTATTCATTTTTATTTATCTCCTTTTTCCATAGAACATACGTCAAGTACGTATGAATCATCAAATTCTTCTTCAATTTTATCAATTAAGGGGTTGATAATTTCAGTTGCACTAACACAAGTATCAACGTCTACAAATGGTTCCTTATCAATTATTACACGTAAAAAATACATGCTCCCCTCCTTTTCATAACAAACGTCAACTAATTTAACATTAATCTTTTTTAATGGTTCTTCAATTAACGCCCTAACTTTATTAGTAATCACAATCATCACTCCTTAATTATAAAGAGCAGGACCTTTGTCCTACTCTTTGTTGCTACAAATATTATAACACAATTATTTATGAATGCAATCTTTTTTTATTTTTAAAATTTATAAAAACAATTATTTTTTTATAATAAAAAACAATCATTATGTTATAATTCATAATAGAGGTGGAAAAGATGACAGATGATATAGTAAAAAACTTATATGATAAATATTTTAAAAAATGGCTTAATAAAAATTATAAGTTTATTATAACGATTTTATTATACATCCTATATCAAAGTAATTTTCTTATTTCTTTTGTAGAATCATTAGGACTAAGTATTGTAAATATGACAATCACACTAAGGGTTTTGTGTTTTTTCATAAATGATATAATTTATATAATAACATTATTTTTCTTGTTCAAAAAAGAAATAATAAACGGATTAAAAGACTTAAAACAAAACTTTACCGAAAGAGCTATATTATCACTTAATTGCTGGATTGTTGGATGTGTTTTAATGACAACATCATCGGTTATTATAAGTTTTATTTTAAAACAAGAAGTTTCTAACAACGAAGCTTTAGTAAGACAAAGTATTCAATTAGCCCCAATTTATATGTTATTTACGTGCTCCGTACTAGCACCATTATTTGAAGAATTAGTGTTTAGAAAATCACTTTACGGATTAATCAGACATAAATGGCTTTTTATTATGATAAGCGGATTAGGTTTTGGCCTTTTACACGTTTTAGGAAGTTATAACAACCCCCAAGACTTTCTTTACATAGTACCATATGGGTCAATGGGATGCGCCTTTGCATACTTACTTACCAAAACAAATAACATCACCTTACCAATTATCATTCATATGCTTCATAACACAATCCTTGTTGTGGTACAAATAATTGGAGGATAGCATGGCAAAAGAAGAAATAAAAAAAAGAAAACGAAAGTTAAAATGGCAAGTAAAATTGTTAATACTTATCATACTAATTATCATATACGCCTTTTTTATTGGCACAAAAGGAATTTTTATAAGAGAATATAAAATAGAAACAAACAAAATAAGTAGTGGCATGCACGGACTTAAAATCGTTCAATTCTCAGACCTCCACTACGGAACACAAGTAAATGATAAAATGGTCAAAAAACTAGTGTCTAAGATAAACGAAACCAAACCAGACATTGTTATTTTTACGGGCGACTTAATAGATGAAAGACATAAAATAACCGCTGAAGAAAAAGAAAAACTTACAAATGAACTTTCAAAGATTAACGCCTCACTTGGTAAGTATTACGTAACTGGTGAAGAAGATTTTGAAGAAGCAACATCAATTCTTAACCTAACTGGATTTACGAACTTAGAACTTAAAGAACAATTAATATATTCAAATGACCAAACACCAATATTACTAATTGGAAAAGATAGCGTAAAAGAATATTTTGAAATAAACAATGATTCATCAATATTTAAGATGTTAATCTTACACGATCCAAATGATATAGACAAATTCAAAAACTATGATTTAGACGTTGCCATTGCAGGTCACACCCACAATGGACAAATAAACATTCCTAAAATAAAAAACTTATTTATAAACGGATCATATATATCTAATTACCAAAAAGTTAATAACATTAAATTATTTATAAATCCAGGAATTGGAACAAGTAAGATAAACGCAAGGCTGTTTAATCATCCAACAATTTATTTGTACAGACTAAATAAAACGTCCGACTAATCGGACGTTTTACTAATAATTGGCAACGTTACTCTAACCGTTGTTCCTTTTTTTAATTTAGAAAAATAAGTAATTGCACCACCATGCCTTTCAACTATTTCCTTAGATAAACAAACCCCTAACCCGGTGCCATTTTTCTTCGTTGTATAAAAAGCCGTACCAATGTTTTTTATCGTTTCTTTATCCATACCTTGACCATTATCTCTTGCGTTTATAACATAATTATTATTTGAAATCATTCCTTCTAAAATTACCATACCACTATCTTCTATCGCTTCTTTTGCGTTCTTAATTAAGTTTATAAACACCTGCTTTAACCGGTTATAATCGCCATTTATTAAAACCTCGCTATTTGGTATGTTAAAGTTAAATTTTATGCTACCTGTAAATGCTAGTGAAACCTCATCTTTTACATCCTCCATTAACATCGTAATATCCATTAAGTTTTTTTCAACGTTTATTTTAGAAACATCGGAAAAATCTTTTAACAAAGTAAGTGTTCTATCAATTTCCTGGTTAATTATGTTTATATATTTATTTGCCTTCTTTGTATTTTTTATATCAAACATGTCAAGATACCCCTTGCAAACCGCAAGTGGGTTTTTTATTTCATGAGTTATTTTAAATAAAGATTCATATAATTTTTTCTCTCTTGTTATATCCTTTAATGAATAATACATATTAACGGTTTTTTCTACCTTTTTATAAAATAGCACTATTAAATAATAAATTAAATAAATCGCCACAAACAAAACCATAACACCTATAACCATCTTTATATCAAGCGTAACTTTAGGTTGCATAAAGAAAATAACGATTCCAAAAAATACCTTAACGATGACAAAAATATTAATTGGGTTATATTTTGTAAAGCGCGATAATAAAAATACCAAAAGATATTGTAATAATATAAACAAAAAAGACACATCGTATAAATTTGATAAAAACATCGATATACAAAATGATAACACAACAATTGGAATGACTCTTTTTTTATAAAGTGCAACCAAAAGAGGAACGTTAATTATGAATGCGAACGTACCATTAATATCCCCAAACCTACTACATATATAATAACTAGAAAAAATTGCCAAATCTAAAAACAAACACCTTTCTTCCTCAAAAGTTGCCTTACTATAAACCAAATATAAAAAATAACACATTAAAGGAGATAATAAATAAATAAAATCTAAAAACACAGAAACAAACATGATAACCTTCCTTTCATTAAGAAGATTATACTAGGTTTCTGTGTTCTTTTTTGTCGAATTTTGTTCTATTTTACTAATAATTGTAAAATTTAGTCTTTATTTAATTGCTCAATGTATTTTTTTAATTTTTTTGCATCGTCTTGAAAAATTATTTTTATCGTATTGTCTATCTCAACGATTCCCCTGGCGCCAAGCTTTTGAATACCCTCTTTATTAACTTTTGATGGATCTTTCAAAGTAACTTTAAACCTTGATACACTTACCTCCATATTGGTTATGTTTTTTATTCCACCTAGATATTCGACCAACTTATTTGCTTCATACTTGAAATCTGGTTTATTTGCCTTAATTACTACCAATGCTATTATAATAAGAACAACAATAATAATAATGTATTTTAACATGTAATCACCCTAAAACAAATTATATAACAACATTGATAAAAAAGCAAGTTACTAATATAACCTATAAATTAACGATACTAGGGCTTTTAAAGTGGTACTATTTACCATTAGTTGAATAAGCTACTAATGAAAAAGATAGAAAGGGTGAAATATTATGTGTAACAATTCTAATTCTAGTTCAAAATGTAACTGCATTGCTGAAATATTAAAAGTTATAAACATTCTTCAAAGCGAAGTTTGTCCTGGCGATACATGTTTAGAAACATGTACAAGAGCGTTCTTCGGTCCTAATTCATCAGTGGATTTTAACACCAGACCAGTAACCTTATACACTTGTGACAACACATCAGTTGCAATGCCAATATCAAATACACCTGGCGAGGTAACAACCTCAAATATATTCAGAGTTGAGAAAGTAGATGGATGTTGTGCTACATTAAGAGTATTAACATTTAACTCAGGAACAAACACGTATACAGCAACAAATTCATTTTTCACAATAAACACGGATTGTTGTTGTGCAATAAAATGTCTTGCTGATACTTTCGTAGAAGGTGTTTAAAAAAGGACCACAAAAAGTGGCCCTTTATTTTATATCATAAATATCATTAATGTATATTTTTTCTCCATCAAAGGTTATTAAATAATTATCTTTGATTCCAACAACCTTTTTGTTTATATTTTCGCCATTTTTGTACATGATAGTAATATCAGCTTGATAAACATAATTAGGGCTTGAAAAAATACTATTTATTTTTTTCATAAGTGTTGTTTTATCTATCTTTTCTAAACTATTTGCTGCATTACTTTTAACTTTTCTATTAGAATCAATATCATCATGGTGATAATAAAATTCTTTTTGAACGTTACTCCTAAGTTTATCAACCTTGTTCTTAAAAATTTCTGGAAATTTATCCCTCATAAACAAAATCCTCCTATAAAATCTTATGTCATCTATTTTAAAACATGATAACAAAGGTGGTGATGATTATAAATAATAATTTAAAGGCGAAATATTGGGTAACATTTTTTATAGTAATTTTTTCTATAATAAGTATAATTACTCTTTATAGTGCTTCAATTTCGTTTTCAGGAAATCAAATTTTTTCAAAACAAATAATATGGTATTTAATTGGATTTATGATTATTTTTTTTACATCAAATTTTAATTGTAAAAAAATACTAAATATATCAATTATATTATATGGGCTTATAAATATTTTACTTTTTTTGCTTCTTATTTTTGGAACCGAAATAAATGGATCTAAGTGTTGGTTTTTAATACCCGGCGTTGGGTCTTTTCAGCCAAGTGAATTTGCCAAAATAATTTTAATATTAACAAATGCCAAGGTTTTTGAATGGTTTAGCAAAAAGTACCCTAAAAGAAATTTTAAAGATGACGTAAAATTATTTTTAATTATTATGTTAATCGCTATAATTCCTAGTTTTCTTACCTTTTTAGAACCAGATACAGGTATGGTAATAATATACTTTTTAATTTCCTTTGTTATGTTATTTGCTTTTGGTATTAGAAAAAGTATTTTTATAGTGATAATCATTTTAATATTAATATTAATATTTACATTTTTATATTATTATTTTAATTATGAGGATAGTTTTATAAATACGTTTGGTACATCATTTTTTTACCGCATTGATAGATTGTTGGATTGGTCTAACAAAAATGGTATGCAACTTACCAACGCTATAACCGCGATTAAATCAGCCGGAATATTTGGCTTTGGAATCGGAAACACACCAATTTATATTCCTGAAAGTCATACTGATTTTATATTCTCTGTTTATGCTAGTAATTTTGGACTAATTGGAACAATTATTTTTCTTGCAGTACTATTAGCATTTGATTTTACCTTGTTCAAATTGGCCGAAAAAACAAAAGACAAAAACTACCGTTTTATAATAATAGGGTTCTTAGCAATGATAATATATCAACAAATACAAAACATTAGTATGAACGTTGGATTATTACCAATAACTGGAATAACACTACCTTTCATAAGTTATGGTGGATCATCGCTACTTAGTTACATACTTTTTATTGCACTGATTATAAATTATAACAAGTCCATTCATGATGGGGTTTAACACACCTTCGGCTTCATGGAATAAAATAAAAAAGTCCTTCTTCTATAGAAAGACTTTATTATCAAAAATGGTGACGCGTATGGGATTTGAACCCATGAATGCCGCCGTGAAAGGGCGGTGTGTTAAACCACTTCACCAACGCGCCAGTTTATATATAAAATGGTGGGCCTGAATGGACTTGAACCATCGACCTCACGCTTATCAGGCG
>CASEKZ010000063.1 GCA_949288625.1 uncultured bacterium
CACTAATTTTTTTAAATGGATCATCTTGTAATTTCATTTCATGTAACATATTTATTCCTCCTATAAAAAAGAAAAAGCCCTATAAACTAGAGCTATTAATTTTTATTTTTAGTTAATATAAATCCTACTAATCCAACAATAACAATAATCATTCCAATTATCACAATTCCACCATTACTTTCCTTACCAGCAACAGCTTCTTTTGCAATTGATAAAGTATATAAAGAATCATAAGCTTTTAATGAAATTTTATCTAAAAAACCCATTGTATTATTTACTTCTGTCATTATTCATTCACCTTCTTATGCTTTATTGGTTCATTTTGTGAATTATTAGTAGTAAAGTATACAAGATAAGTTACAAAAGTTTGAACTGATGTCGATAATAAAAGTTGTGGATACGAAGACTGAATAATTGAAACTAAAGCACCTAATGAAATAAAAACAAATAGTGGTGCGTATTTTACAGCTATACCTTTTTTAAAATATTTAAACATTATTAATAAACATATTATACTACAGCATAATGAATAATTATAAACAAAATCAACGGCAGGTCCCGAACTATATATTATAATGCCATCATTGATATTATAATATAACGGAATACAAAAATCATAAATTAAAGCGACTAGAAAAATAGCACCTAATACCAATACGTATTTTTTCATTTTATTAATATTTATTCCAGAAATTATAAGTACATAAACTATAAATAAACTTATCCATACCATATGATATACTAACATTAGTCTTAATACTATATCATTTAAAAATTCATAAGATTTATAATTACTACCTAAAAACAATCCTGCAACTTCCAATAGTAATCCAATTAAATTAACTATTAACAAAATTCTTAGTATACTATTTTCCCTATTCTTTTTATATTTTTTTGAAAAAATTATTACCATGAGTAATATACAATAAAATAAACTACACACCGAAAAAAATATTGTTGGATTCATATTATTACCTCCAATTAGATTATACCACACATCATAAAAATTTTTCTTACTTATTTATAATACCTTTACAGAATGTTTTATCTTCTTTACATTAGAATCGACAAACTTTTTATCAACAAAGTCAATGTTATACCTAACACTATTACCTAAAAGTTTTTCATCTCTCATTATATCTTCTATATATTTAATAACTTCTTCCTTAGATAAAGCTTTTTCAACGCTTAACTCAGGATTATATTCAATATTTAAGTCATAATCATAATTAGCATCCTTAATAGGTATTATTTTAGCATGTAAAACACCTGGTATGGTAGAAGCAATATCCTCAATTCGTAAAGCCACTATGTTAACTTTATTGTTTTTTGTTAGTGGAATATCCTGTCTTACTTTATAAGATGTAGGCCTATGAAATTCTTCTATGTTTTTGTTTACTAAACCTATGATTTCAGATAATGTATCTTCAACACTATTATAATCTTTTAATACGATATGGGCACTTGGTACCTGACCTTCTTTTTTATCATACATAGCAACAACACTACATTTTAAAACGTTTTCATGGCTTTCTATTACTCTTTCAATTTCAACAGGAGAAAATTTAAATCCGCTTCTTGCTATTACATTCTTTAAACGTCCCATATAAAAGCCAAATCCATCAGAATCTTTCATGCCTAAATCGCCCATGTGAACCCAAACCTTACCATCAGAATGTTTTTTAAATATTTTATTCGTTTCATCTTCATCTTTGTAATATCCCATCGTTACAGTTGAACCGGAAATTGCGATTTCACCTACTTTTCCAACTGGTAGCATCTCTTCTGTATCCGGAACAAAAATTTCAAATTCAGTTTCTCCCAATGGCTTGCCCAAAGATCCTTTTTTCTTATCATGATTTAAATTTGTTAAGGCACAGGCAGTAACTTCTGTTGATCCATATCCATCAATTACTTTTAATAATGAGCGATGCTGATTAAGAAAACTATTAATTCGATCCTCTACACTAGAAAAACCATCTCCTCCAGATCCAGCAAGCTTTAAATAACTCATATCCTCATCATCAAACATATTACTCTTAGTTAAAGCATCCCAATGAGCTGGAGTAACCGTTGTATAATTAGGTTTATACTTTTTCATCAAACCAGGAAAATTTTTAGGATTCATTTCAGGTATTATAATAACTTCTACTTCATGGCAAAGAGCTGTATGAGTAGTTATCCTACCAAATTCAACAAATACTGGTAATACTTGTAAATAAGAATCTCCTGGTATAAATTCCTGCTTTGAAATATAATAATTCTTAACTATTGAGTTAATATTATTATTTGATTCCATAACCATTTTTGGAGTACTTGAAGTTCCGCTTGTATTAACCAAACTACAAATTGCATTATCATCATACTCAACTTCTTTAGCTAGTCCTTTATTTTTAGAACCGATTTTCATTAATTCTTTCCAATTTATATTATTAACATAATCAGGTGTCGGTTGCTTTTGCTTTTTCTTTCCTTTTTGTGCAATAAATTTAAATATTTCTGGAAATGGTTCCAAAACAGACGTTGATATTAAATTTTTTACCTTTGTACCTTTTATTCCCTCGAATACGTTTTTTTCTATTTCTGGTTGATCCAAATAAAACATGTATTTTGATTCGGTTTCATTAAGGAAATGATTTATTGATTCAATCGTTGCATTAGGATAAATATAGTGTGGTATAGCACCAATTTTATTTAGCGCATAATCCATGTATATTGTCTCTGGTGTATTAGAAGAGCACATCGTTACTATATCACCTTTTTTTATTCCTATCAAAACTAACGCATCAGCGGTTTTATCAATTTTTTCAATTAATTCTCTTCTAGATATTTTTACATCTTTATACACCCTATTTAAATCGACAGAATCTTCTGGCGTAGGTCCTTTTTCAATTGGTATTGCGTAAGTAAGTGCGGTTTTATCCAAAAACTTATTACTATCAGTCATAAAATAATTATATTTTGTTCTTCTTGTGTTAAATATGTCTTCTTTTCTCATATTTTCCATAACCCTCCCATTTTCTATAATTAATTTTAACATTTTAATATGTAAAGTGCAATATGTAAACAAAAAGACTAGCACGTGCAAGTACTAGTCTTTATTTACCTGCACAAATATATGTTCCTGTACAAGCAAACATAATAATTTACGACAATTATATTAATCGTAAAACGTTTATTTGTCAAGTATAATTATTTAATTAATTCTTCAATATCTTTTTCTTCATATATATTAATTCCTAGTTTTAAAGCTTTATCATATTTACTGCCAGGCTTATCACCTACGATAACACCAGTAGTTTTCCTAGTTACGCTTGATGTTACTTTAGCTCCTTTATTCTCTAATATCTTTGTTAATTCTTCTCTTTTATATTTTTGCAAAGTACCCGTTAAAACGAATGTCATTCCTTCTAGTTTATCATCTAAACCGGTATCTAAATATTCAAAATTTAAACCTATACTCTTTAATTCGTTTATTAAAGATAAGTTTTTTTCGTTACTTAAGTACTCCTTTACACTTTTTGCAATAATAGCACCAATATCATTAATGTTTGTAAGTTCTTCTTCTGATGCTTTAATTAAATTGTCTATTGTTTTATACCTTTTAGCCAAAACCTTAGCTGTTTTTTTGCCAACGTGTCTTATTCCTAGAGCAAAAAGCACTTTTTCTAAAGAATTGCTTTTAGAATTTTCTATACTTGAAAGTAGGTTATTAATGCTTTTTTCTCCAAATCCTTCAAGTTCCATTAATTCTTCTTTGTGGTTATCTAAATGATAAATATCAGATATATCTTTAATAAAACCCATGTTGTAAAAATCTTCTATTATTCTTTCACCTAAACCATCGATATTCATAGTATCCCGTGATGCAAAATGAATCAAACCCTCAATCTTTCTGGCTGGACAATAATTATTTTTACAAAAGTAGTTTGCATCTTCCTTTACGAGTCTTGATCCACACATAGGACAATTTTCAATCATCATAAAAGGTGTTTCATAACCCGTTCTTCTTTCTTTTTTTACTTCTACTACCTCTGGTATTACGTCACCAGCCTTTCTAATTGAAATTATATCTCCTACCCGAACGTCTTTATCTAGGCAGTAATCTTCATTATGAAGTGTAGCTTTAGACACAACCGAGCCTGAAACATGAACTGGATCAAATATCGCGTTAGGAGTAATCTTACCTGTCCTTCCAACGGTAAATTTTATTTCTTTTAACTTGGTTAATACCTCTTTCGCTGGAAATTTATAAGCGATGCCCCACCTTGGTACCCTTTGGGTAAATCCTAGCTTTGCCTCATCTTCTAAGCTATTAACCTTTAAAACAACACCATCAATTTCAAATGGTAAATCTTCTCTTTTTTCACCTAAAGACTCAATATAACTTATTATTTCATCTGTGTTTTTAGCAAGACCATTTAATTTATAATTAGTTAAAAAACCTAGTTCTTTTAAAAACTTTAAAGCATCAGACTGCGTTTTTATTCCGTATTCATCCGGATTAGGAATAAAATAAGCCATGAAATCTAATCCTCTTTTGGCCGCTACGGAACTATCTAGTTGTCTTACCGAACCAGCCGCAGCATTTCTTGGATTTGCAAATAAAGCCTCATTATTTTGCTTTCGTTCTTCATTACACTTTTCAAAGGATTTCTTACTCATGTATATTTCGCCACGAACCTCTATGTCTATTTCTTTATTAAGATTTAAAGGAACGGACTTTATAGTCGTAACGTTATGAGTAATATCCTCTCCTGTCATACCATCACCACGGGTTGCAGCTCTAGCTAAAATTCCTTTTTCATATATTAAAGAACCAGATAGACCATCCATTTTAGGCTCTAATGTGTACGTGGCATTAGGACAAGTTTTTCTTATTCTTTCATCAAATGATTTTATCTCATCTTCATTAAATATATCATCAAAAGAAAGCATTGGACTTTTATGAGTTACTTTTTCAAATTTATCAACAACCATCCCACCTACTTTATTAGTTGGAGAATTTTTTAGTTTATACTCAGGATATTTTTTTTCTAGGTTTAATAGTTCCCTATAATAATCGTCATACTCTTGGTCAGTAATAGAAGGATTATCATTTACATAATACTCCATACTGGCTTTATTAATTATGTCTGTTAATTCTTTTATTCTATTTTTAATATCCATTTTATCACCTACGTTAATTATACAATATATAAAAATTTATTTCTATAATTACTAATTAAGTTCTTTTACTTTATCATTTTTATATGAATAACTTAAATTCTTTATTATTTGTTAAAAAACTAAGTAGTTTACAATTACTACTTAGTTTCCTTTTTATCACCTTTACTTAAAATACCATGGCTTTCACGAACTTTATCTTCAATTTCTTTCATTATATCTGGATTATTCTTTAAGAATGCTTTTGCGTTTTCTTTACCTTGACCAATTTTTTCACCCTTATAAGCGTACCATGCACCACTTTTATCAACAATTCCTATTTCAGAAGCCAAGTCAAGTATTTCACCTTCCCTTGAAACCCCATGTCCATACATAATTTCTACGCTTGCGGTTTTAAAAGGAGGAGCAACCTTATTTTTAACAACCTTAACGTTTGTTTTGTTTCCTATTACATTATCACCATTTTTAATTTGTTCACCTCGTCTTACATCTAACCTTATTGTTGCATAAAACTTTAATGCACGTCCACCAGTTGTAGTTTCAGGGTTACCAAATAACACTCCTACTTTTTCTCTTAACTGATTAATAAAAATCGCGATTGTATTTGTTTTACTAATTGTTCCTGATAGTTTTCTTAAAGACTGACTCATTAAGCGCGCTTGCAATCCAACGTGAGAATCGCCCATTTCACCTTCTATTTCGGCTTGTGGAACAAGTGCCGCAACCGAATCAATTACAACGATGTTAATCGCTTCACTCTTAACTAATGCATCACAAATCTCTAATGCCTGCTCACCTGTATCTGGTTGCGATAGCAAAAGTTCGTTTATATCAACACCTAAGTTTTTAGCATATACAGGATCTAATGCATGCTCAGCATCAATGAACGCAGCCCTGCCACCAGCTTTTTGAACCTCAGCAATTGCCTGAAGTGCAAACGTTGTTTTACCAGAAGATTCAGGCCCATATATTTCAATTATTCTTCCTTTAGGATAGCCCCCTACTCCTAGTGCGATATCAAGTGCAAGCGAACCACTAGATACAACGTCTATCTCATTATGTCTATCCTCACCAAGTTTCATTACTGAACCTTTACCAAATTGTTTTTCTATGTCTTGAAGAACCTGCTCCAAAGTCTTGTCTCCGCTAGTTTTTTTTACCATTTATATCCTCCCAATCATTAATACAAAAACATTATAAATGATAAAAAAATAAAAATCAAGTGTTTTTTCGAACAAACGTTTGAATTTTGTAGAATTTTACATGTAAAAAATAAAACACCCTTTATCTAAATAGGATGTTTTGATAATTTTTCTTAACAATTTATTTTTTTTCTTGCTTCGTTTCCTTAGCAGAAACCAAATCTTTGTTCATTACATAATACTGAACACCAGATATTACTGAAAATATGGTTGCTAAAACAAGTAAGAAATCCGCAATATCCAAATTAAATAATTCAAACGGTAAATTATAACATAATGTAAGTACTATTCCAACCATTAAAAACGTCGTTTTAACTTTACCAGTTTTAATCGCTGCAACTACCTTTCCTTTACTTCCAGCAATCATTTTTATCGTATCAACAACCGTATCTCTAAATATTATTATAACCGTAATTACCGGTGCTACAAAACCTTGCGCACTTAGTATTATAAGTGTTGAGTTAACAAGCATCTTATCAGCAATAGCATCTACCATCTTACCAAAATCAGTAACCATGTTATACTTTCTTGCAATATGCCCATCTAGAAAATCAGTTATTGATGCGATTGCAAAAATACCTGCCGCGATAAAATATTTAACATCAACCGTTATAGTTCCTATTAAGATTTTAGGAAACTCTATGTTTACCATGTAAAAAGGAAATAATAATATTACTATTAAAACAACCGTCAAAAAAATTCTTACCATCGTTAACTTATTAGCTAAATTCATAATCCAC
Source organism: uncultured bacterium (assembly GCA_949288625.1). GTDB lineage: Bacteria > Bacillota_I > Bacilli_A > RF39 > UBA660 > Aphodocola. Next base: position 7,109 of record CASEKZ010000063.1, read on the forward strand.
CTCTTAATTCTCTAAATATGTTATGCTATTTTCTTGTTCATCTTTTGGGTTTAAATATTCCGTAAAAACAATGTAACCTATTAAAAAAAGCAAAAGTAAAATAATCAAAGTTACAATAACAGGAATTATTTTAGAACCCTTTTTCTCTTCCATCGTGTATGGAGAAACAACCTTTTTTTCTAGTTTTTTTTCTTTTTGCTTTTCTTTAGAAGCTTTTTCTATTTCAGCAATTGGGATTTTAGACGTTTCTTCAAAAAAGAATTCATTAAATTCATCCATTATTCGTTCTTCATCCAATCCTAAATATTTAGCATAATCTCTTATAAAACATTTAAGATAAAAAACATCTTTAAAAACTTTTAGGTTGCCTGATTCAATGTTTTCTATTTGAGATACTCTTAGGTTAAGATCTTCGGCAACTTCTTCCACACTTACTCCGTGATTCTCTCTTGCCTGTTTTAACTCTTCACCAATTTCCTTCAAAACGTTCACTCCTTCATTATCATAATAATCATTTTAATAAGCCACGTTCTGTACCAAAATTTTTGGTCGCAAACATTTATCTATGCAACTAGTGCATCTTTTGGTCCGTTCGTTTCCTTTCCAAAAGTTCCCCTACCAAATTTGGGTTTCTCACTCATGGGGTTTACCCGTTCCACCTTTTGCGTTTCCACAAAAAATCGTCACTGTGGCACTTTATGCCTAACGTAACCATATCAAAAAGACTTAGGTTACTTCGGCGCCGTCAGGATTACACCTGCCGAAGGTTATTTTTTCCCTTCGCATGAACACTACGGTCAATCACAGAACACGTGTGAGCGTGGACTTTCCTCTACTAGATAAAACTAACAGCGTTTGCGTAAAAATAATTATTCTTCTTTATCATATATATATTTTTCCAGCTGTGATAAACGTCTTAGTATATCAACGTTAGTAATTTCTTTTTCGCTTTTTTTAACGATGTCAATATTAGCCTTTAAGTTTCTAAGCTCATGCTTTAAACTTAAATTCTCATTTGATAATTCTTTGTTTTCACTTCTTAATTCTTTTATTATGTTAACAAATTCAACATAATCTTTAATAATCTGATCCAAGTACTTATCAACCTCTTGAAGCCGGTAACCTCTAGTATCAATTTTAAATTCCTTATCAAAAATATCTTGCGGCGTTAAAGCGATTCTTCCGTTAAACATAATTTACCACCTCTGTAATAAACATTATCGCAATTTTTTTATCGTTTGTCAATTTACAAGTTAATTACTATTTGTTAACACTATTTTTTATTTTTTTCTTATTTTTTTAGAACATTTTACCAAATCATAAGATGATACCGAAAAACTAAACGTAATAAAGCCAATGAAAAAACTTTCAAAACTTATACCAAAGAAAACAAAATTAATGATGATGCTAGATAAAAGAAGAATCCAAACAATATATTTACTATTCACGTGAAAACTTATCTTTATGGTGTTACCTAATATGTTCAAAACAATCCATACACAAAAAATATGTGGTAATAAATCATATATTTTTTTTACTTCTTCCAAAATAAATCACCCATTTAATTTTATTAAACAGGTGATTTGTTAATTACTTATTACCTTTTTTAATCCATTTAGGATACTCGTTAAAAATAGCTTGCAACATATTTCTTATTTTATTTTTTTGAATTATATCCACTTCAAAAAAATCATCTAAGTTGCTCATGATGCTTTCATCGGCCCTTTTTTTAGAAATTTGAGCAATATTAATATAATTCATAATTAATAAATCGTTTATGGCTTGTGTATCTTCTTTTACTCCAACAAAATTTTGATTTAAATAATTCATAAGCATTTTATAAGGCTTTAAATTCATTAAATACTTTCCGCTTTTTATATTATATAAATCTTGCTTTGTAAAATCATGATATGCGCCTTTAGATTTTATATAAAATTCTATTGCATAATCCTCATTATTAAATTCCATATTAGTAATAAGTGTTTCATCATCATATCTATAAATATTAATTTTTTCATCAAGCATTGAAAATATTTCAATAATTTTTTTGAATTCATCACGTTTTATTTCATAAATTTGCTTAATAAATAAAGAGTAAAGCCTATTTAAAGTAACTATTCCATATGCATCAACACATGCCATAGTATATTCATAAATATCATTACACATCAAGTTATATTTTTTTATTTTCTTATCTGATAAAGCATCTTTAATTACTTTTACAATATCTTTATGAATAAATACGTGAACAAACTCTTTTGACTTATTATACTCTACTTTAGCAAACGCAAAATTTTTGACGAAAGCAACAAAATGAAGTGATAAACAAAAATCATCAAAACCATACTTTGCGTTTCCTTCATGATTAATTATCTCATTTAAAGCATTTATTTTATTAACATCTAACACTTTAATAAAAGATTTAACTATTACATCTAAATTCTAGGTTACATAATTTACTATGTAATCTTTTTTCTTTTTTGATAGGTTATGAATCATATAAAAATCAGCAAAATTATCATCCACCCGAGAGTGAATCAACGAAAGTCTAATAAGCTGATAATTTTTAAATGAACTTAAATAATCACATAAACTTTCTTTTTCATCAATCTTTTTATTATCTTTTTCTAAAATTTCTTCAATGATTAATTCTTGTATTTTATCCAACATAAAACAAACTCCTAAAAATAACTTACATTCATAATATATCATATACTTTAACAAAAGCCTAATTCAAATATAAATCTTCCTCTATTTTCTTTACCTCATAAATCAAATCATCAATTACCACAAATAAAAAACTATAATCCTTCATCTTTTTTTCCTCCTACTTAAAATAATATCACAATAAAAAGATAAATAAATTTTTTCGACATTTCTTCTCATTTTATATAAAAATACGCAATATTTGTAGTATAATTATTAAAGGTGATTAAATGATTAAAAATTTATCTTACACCAAAAGTGCATCAGATAGCATAATAAATTATGCTAATCGTGGTATGGGACTTGAAAACGACATAAATTTAGCTAATGAATATTATAGAATTAAAGATATAGCTTACGTTTATAAAAAACCAACACCAATTAAATTGGTTAAGGTAGATTATAAATTAGGAAAGATAAAAGAAGCATATTTTATGACTCCATCAACAACTGATTATAATGGTATATATAATGGAAAATACGTTGACTTTGAGGCTAAAGAAACCAATAGTAAAACTTCTTTTTCACTTTCTAACATCCATGAACATCAAATAAGGCATTTAATAAACGTCAAAAATAAAGGAGCTATTTCATTTATTATAGTTAGATTTAATAAGCTAGGAGAAAATTATTTTTTAAGTACTGACAAACTCGAACAATTTATTAAAAATAATAAAAGAAAGTCTATTCCACTAAGTTTTTTTAAAACTTATGGTACAATGATTAAAATAAAATATAACCCTAGAATAGACTATATTGAAACAATAAATAATCTATATTTTGGAGGTAATTATCATGATGAAAAAAAGAACTAAAAAAAGTAGTAACATATCTAGGAACATTAAAGCTAAAGCAAATGAAGTAAGAAAAAAAGTAGTAAAAAAAACCGAAAAAGCGAAGAGCAAAACACAAATAAACAAAAGAAAAAGAATAATCTTAAACGTTTTATTAACGCTTGTTATTGTGTTTATAGCAGTAATAATAACTTTCTTTTCATACGTAATAATTAAAGCTCCTAAGTTTGATCCTAATAATTTAAAATTTACACAAATGTCTGAAATTTATGATTCAGAAGGGAACTTAATCGTAAAAATGGGTAATGAAAACAGAACGGAAATATCTTATGATCAATTACCTGAAGTACTTATAGATGCAATTGTCGCAACCGAAGACGCAAGGTTTTTCCAGCATAATGGTTTTGATCTTGCGAGGTTCGTTAAAGCGGGCTTGGGACAAGTTATGGGAAAAGATGCCGGTGGTGCATCTACCCTTACGATGCAAATCGTTAAAAATAATTATACCTCAACGGTAGCAACCGGATTTGAAGGAATCGTAAGAAAGTTTACTGATATATATTTATCAATTTTTAAAGTTGAAAGAAAATACACTAAAAAAGAAATTTTAGAGTTATACGTAAATGATTCATATTTAGGAAACGGGGCCTACGGAGTAGAACAAGCATCGCTTAATTATTTTGGAAAATCCGTAAGTGAGCTAAACTTAGCGGAAGCATCATTTATCGCGGGCTTGTTTCAATCACCAACATATTATAATCCATATAACTATCCTGAAAGAGCCGAAAAAAGAAGACAAACCGTCTTATACTTAATGCAAAGGCATGGTTACATAACAGAAGAAGAAAGAAAAATAGCACAAGCAGAACCTATTACGGCGCTTATAAAAACAGAGCAAACAAATAATGCTTACTCTGAATACCAAGGTTACATTGATACGGTTGTAGAAGAGTTAGAAAAAGATTATGGACTAAATCCTTATACGACACCACTAAAAATATACACGGCGATGAACAGAAATAAGCAAGACTTCGTAAATAAGGTAATGAATGGTGAGGCTTGGACGTGGGAAAATGATCTTGTTCAAGCGGGCATTGTAATGACTAAATCAGAAACAGGTGAAGTTATCGCAGTCGGAGCGGGCAGAAACAAAAACATCGAACGTTCTTATAACTATGCTACGATGACCAATAAGCAAATTGGTTCTACCGCAAAACCGATATTTGATTACGGACCTGCCGTTGAATACCTTGGCTGGGGATCAGTAAATTACATTAAAGATGAACCTTGGTCATACACAAATGGTCCTTCAATGAGTAACTCAGATGGCGGATATAAAGGTGTTTTACCAATGTATCAAGCACTTGGCTTATCTAGAAACGTTACTGCACTTAAAACCTTTCAACAAGTATCGAGTGAGGCTGGCAATGATAAAATTAAAGAATTTGTATTAAATTTAGGAATAACTCCAGAAGTTTGCAACGTTGACTATGATCGTGATGTTGATTATGAATATGATAAGGAAAAAGATATATGTGTAAATCCAGACGATCCAAGTGACACACATAAACCAAATAAAATTCATGAAGCGCATAGTATAGGTTCATTTACCGGT
>CASEKZ010000064.1 GCA_949288625.1 uncultured bacterium
TTATTTTTTGTCTCTTCTAAATATTTTCTTGAAACCTTATATGATTCATAATACTTCATGCCATTAGTTTGTAAAAACGTTGATATACTTTTTTCCTCATGGTAAGTATCAATACCTAACTCGTTTAAACTACTACTTAAATAATTAGCAGCATCGGTAACTGAATAATCAGAATAAGCTTCGCTTTCATGGGTACTATAAACGTATACAACGGGATTGTAAACATCTTCTTTTTTAGTATTTAAATTAGTTCTTTTAGTTTCTATATACTTTGCGTTTTTAACGTTACTATTAAGAAGACTAACCGGGGTGTTGACAACCTTATTAGTTTTGTTTGATAAATATTTCATAACGTTAAAATTAACGTAATTAATATCCGCTTTTAAAACGTTTTTATTAAGCTTGTTTTCATTTAAGTACTTAATTACAAAAACATAAGAAAAAACAAAAAAGAAAACAAACATAACAAAAAGCATTCGTTTTCTTTTCTTTAATTTTTTTGATTTAAACTGTTTCATAATGATCACCTTAACTTTAAATTATCATAAGTAAAGTGGCTTTATTGTCGAAGTAAATAACAAGATTTATATTTCATGAAGACTATGATTTATACCATAACTTATTACTTCACTTAGTTTTTCAATTACAAAATCAACTTCTTTTGGCGTAACCATAAGATTATAACCAATTGGCGTTAAAACTTCACAAATTAAATCTGATAGTTCTTTTTCACTTAAAAGTCCAATTAACCCAAGCAAGTTTTTTTTATCCTCACCATTAACAGGTACGTCTTTATTAAGATAGTTAACTGGTTTTGTAACTAATTTTGATGCTTTTTTATCAAGAAGTTTTTTATTATAAGCATAATGTTTTATCATGTAACTAATGGTATCTGAGACGATTACTGATGCCGAAGTAACCGTTGGAACTCCAATTGCAATAACAGGAACGCCTAACGTATTTTTAGAGATTTCTTTTCTTTTGTTACCAATACCACTTCCAGGGGTAATACCAGTATCTGATACTTGAATACTTTTATTTACCCTTGATATCGAAGTGGATGATAAAGCATCAACAACGATTATTAAATCAGGATTCGTTTTCTCTTTTATTCCTTTTATTAAATCACTTGTTTCGATACCAGTAGAACCAGTTACACCAGGATAAAAAGATGATACGCAAGAAAACTTATCCTCAACCGAAACATTCATATCAAAAAAATGTTTAGTAACAATTATTTTATCTGATGTGAAAGGACCTAGTGCATCTGGTGTTGATTTTATGTTTCCAAGACCAATAACAAGGGTTTTTGTATTTTTATTAAATCCTGTTTCTTTTAAAAATTTTAAAAGCTCCTCTTTAAAAACTAAAGATACGTTTTTTAAAGCTTCATCATCGGTTACATCATCAAATTCTAAGGTTAAGTAATTACCGGGTTTCTTACCAATATCATTATTTTCATCTAGCTTAATCCATGATATTTTAACTCCTTTTTTATTATATGTTTTGGGTTTATATGTTATTCTATCTTTTTCTGTTAAATCAATTGCCATATCGGTTCTTATCTCATATTTTTCTAAGTCTATTTTATGCATTATTTAATCACCATTTTTATTTTTGCCAAAAATGGTATTTATTATTGATTTTTTATTTTTTTTTTGCTAAACTAGAAGAAGTTATAAAAACGCCAGGAGGTGAAATAATGCCAAACATTAAAAGTGCTAAGAAAAGGGTTAAAGTTATCTCATCAAAACATGATGCTAACATTTTAAAGAAAAGTAGCATGAAAACCGCAGTTAAAAAGGTAGAAAAAGAAGCTACTTTAGAAAACCTAAACACCGCTAATAAAAGAATCGACAAGGCTGTTAGTGGGGGACTTATAAAAAAGAACAAAGCTGCTCGTCTTAAATCTAGATTATCAAAAAAAGTAAATGAATCGAAGTAATTTACTTCTTTTTTTTATTCTTTACTGGTATAATTAATATGGTGATGACATGAAGAAAAAAATATTAAAAATAACCATTTTAGTAGTACTAATCGTACTAATAGGTTACTTAATCCATGATAATTATTATTTAATCACAAATAAAATAGAATATTTATACGTCAAATACTTTGAACCAGATATAAGACAAACACTAAAGGATAATGAATACCGAAAAAAAGAAAATTATGAATACGTTAAAATAAACGAAGATACCACGATTAAAAAACAAGAAGATGCTAAAGATGCCATCTATACTTTTTTAGATGCTGGATGGAAAGAATATACGTTTAGGTGTGATCCAGACTATCTTTCTTGTGTAAGTGACGTTAAAAAAATGGTTGAAAATAATACTTATCTTACTGATTTAAGTAATTTTGTTCACCCGTTTAATACTTTTAATAAAATAAACACAACGTTTACTTCGACTGGAAAAATAACTCTTAAAAAAGAAAACCGTTACACTGATGAGCAAATAAAAAAAATAAACAAAAAAATAGATGAAATATATAATAAGAACTATGATCCAAGTAAAAACGTAATGGAAAACATAAAAATATTTCATGATTATATTATTAATAATACTAAATATGATTCTAATAATACAACTGGCCTTTCTGATGTTAATTCTTCAACTGCATACGGAGTATTGTTTGAGGGTGTTGGAATATGTAGTGGTTATGCTGATACAATGAGTTTGTTTTTAGAAAAAATGGAAGTTAAAAACTACCGAATATCATCTAGTACCCACGTATGGAACTTAGTTTACGTAGAAGGTAAATGGAGACACTTAGATCTTACGTGGGATGATCCGATAACTAATGATGGTTCTGATATTCTATCAAGTGAATACTTTTTAATTGATTTTAATACTTTGAAAAACAAGTCTGATACTGAACATAAATTTGATGAAAAAATATACGTTGAGGCAAAATAAAAGATTCGTCTAAAACCGAACCTTTTTTTGTTTAAAATATAATTTTTTTATTATTAAGCTATTTTTCTTTTTCAATAAAGGTAATTACTTCATTAATGGTATTATTAAAATTATCATAATCTACAACAAACCAATTAGTATCCATTTGATTATTAAACCAAGTATATTGCCTTTTAACATAATTACGGGTTCTTTTCTTTATTAAGGCAATTGCATCTTCAAGCTTTAACTTACCATCAAAATATAAAAATAACTCTTTATATCCTATTGCCGTATTAAGTGCTTTTGAATTTATTTTAAGATCATAAAAATACCTAGCTTCATCAAGTAAACCATCATCAATCATCTTATCTACCCTTTTGTTTGTTATTTCATACAATTTATCTCTTGGCATTGTTAAACCAATTATTTTAGCATCATAAAGCATTTTATTAATTGGATTTATACTTTTATCATGATTATTTAAAAAACTCTCTAACCTTTGCCTATTATTTTGATGTATTTTACTATTTTTATCAATTTTTTTTACCATTTCATAAAGCTCTTCATTTGAATATGAAGAAAAATCTTTTTTTTCTTTTTGTACGTTAAACTTATAATCATAAAGTAAAGCTTTTAAATAAAGCCCGGTTCCCCCTACTATTATTACGTTTTTATTTTCATTTAATAACTTATTTAATATTACTCTAGCATCACGTTGGTAATCAAAAACAGAATAATCATCTTCTACGTTTTTTATATCTATTAAATGATGCTTTATACCTTCTTTTTCATCTTCTGTTACTTTAGCTGTTGCAATATCCATCTTTTTATATACTTGCATACTATCTGAACTTATTATCTCAGCATTATACTTTTTAGCTAACACAACCGATAATTTTGTTTTACCAACACCAGTTGGCCCTACTATAGATATTATCATTTTACATCGCCCTTTTAAACATTTTCTCAAGCTCATAATTACTAAAGAAGATAACGGTCGGTCTTCCGTGAGGACAAGTATAAGGATTATCACATTTCCTTAAATCATCGATTAAAGCCTCCATTTCATTCATTGAAATGTTCGTGTTAGCCTTTATCGCCATTTTACAGCTAAGCATAATTGCTGCTTTTTCCCTGAATCTTTCAATCGTAAAATTCTTTTCTTGTTCTATTAAAACCTCAAGTATTTTTTTTATGGATTCTTCTTCATAACCTTCTTTTAACCAAATAGGATGCTCTTTTATAACAAAGGTATTTATACCATTTTCTTCAATATCAAAATGCATGTTTCTTAAAACATCAAGATTATTTTTAATGATGATAAACTCATTACTAGGAAACTCTAAAACAAATGGAACAAGCATTTTTATGCTACTTTCATTTGGGCTAGCAAATGACTTTTTATATCCTTCATAATTTATTCTTTCTTTAGCAGCATGCTGATCAATCATGTAAATTCCAAGTTCATTATGACAAATTATATACGTACCCTTAAGAAGTCCTACCGGGTACATTTCTGGCATTACAACCTTATTTTTTTCGTCATTATAAAGTTTTTTTTCTAAAAGACTTTCTTCTTTTTCATGCACTACCAAGTCATCATTGATGCTTAAATTTTCCTCGTCAAACAAAGAATAATCAATGGTTTGATCTTCTATTATGTTTTTTCTTTCTAAATTTAGTTGCTGCTGTTTTACTTCCGGTTTTTCTAACTCATTTGTTTTTTCTATTTTCGGTATTAAAAGAGCATTATCAAGAACGTTTTTAATTCCGTTTTTTATTAATTCTTTTAAATCCTCAAAATTACTAAACTTAATGTCCAATTTAGCAGGATGAACGTTAACGTCAACAAGTGATGGATCAGTATTTATGTTCAAAACCACAATCGGATACCTAGTTTCTGGTTTATAAGTATGATAAGCGTCATTAATGGTTCTGTTTAGCTCTACGTTTCTAACAACCCGTTTATTAACAAGCGTTATCATGTGTGCTTTAGATGATCTTGTAACTTCGGGTAATGATATAAAACCCGATACATCATAATCATCGTTAAACACGTCTATTTTCCTCATTTTGCGTGCTACGTTAGAACCATATATTTCATTTATAACCTTAAGTAAATTACCAGTTCCATCCGTATTTAATAATACTTTATCATCACTTACTAAAGTAAATTTGATTTCTGAATAAGAAAGAGCCATTTTATTTACGTATTCACATATATTAGCAAGCTCACTATGTAAACTGCGTAAATATTTTAATCTTGCCGGTGTGTTATAAAATAAGTCTTTAACCGTTATTTCCGTACCACGCCTTGCATCAGCATTTTCTACTTTTATTAATTTACCACCTTCTATAACTACTTTAGTACCAACATCCCCGGTAGAAGTTTTAAGTTCCACCATAGATACCGCTGCTATTGAAGGAAGTGCCTCTCCTCTAAACCCCAAAGATGAGATCCTAAAAAGTCCCATATCATCAAAAAGCTTACTTGTTGCATGTCTTTCAAACGCTAAGATAGCATCGTCCTTTGACATACCAGAGCCATTATCAACTACCCTTATTAACTTTGTACCTGCATCAACAACTTCTATTTTTATCTCAGTTGCACCAGCATCAACGCTGTTTTCGACCAATTCCTTAACAACGGAAACGCATTTTTCAACCACCTCTCCCGCTGCTATTTTATTAGCCAAATCATCATTCATTACCTTTATTTTATTCAAGTGTATCACTCCTATAAAACCTTACTAACTTCTACTGATGAATCATATATAAGCCCATCATTTTGATAATCATGAACATCTTTGTAATTAGGATTTTTTATGATGTCCCCACAAATACCATCATTAACTGGCACATAACCATATATATACTCAGGTAATAACCTTACTTGACCATAAGAATCTTCCCAATAAATTGGCTTTGCTGTACCATCTTTTTTACCAACGTAAGCACTTGGAATCCTAACAATGATTACCCCGTTAGAATCCTTATATTTATAAGCCGCTTTAATTTGTCCATACATCACTAAAAAATTATCAAATAAAGTTACGGTATCATCTATATATACCTCATCATTTTTATTCACACCAATCATTGCACCAGTATTATTTATTAAGCCATTGTTAAAAACATCATTTATGTACTTTATACCAACATTCGTATAACCAGTTCTATGAATACCAACCGAATATCCATCTTCAAATAGATTTCTAAGCTCTACACCAAGTTTATTAGTCATATAACCAAAAGAATCATATTCTTTAGCTATATTATATACAAAACCATCCGTTCGTTTAATCTTATAATCTTTTACAACCGAATACGAAACATTATTTTTTAAAGTATTCATCTCAATCACCAACTTAATTATATCATGGATATTAATAAACATAAACCATAAACAATTAACTTATTATGTATATGTCACTTTATATAAAAAAACATATACTACTTTAGAGGAAGGTGATTAAAAATGAATCAAGGATATCAAGCTCCAAATAGTAACATGCAAAGCAATTTTGGCTATTACATACCTAATTATAACACACTAAGTAATAATAGTGGTGATGAACGATTAGCTGGAAGCTTTGTATTCCCATTTTTATTAGGAGGAGTAACAGGAGCAGCCCTTGCACCAAATTTTTGGAGACCACCAACATACTACCTATACCCACCTATGCCACCTAGACCATATCCTCCAAGAAGATGGTTTTAAAAAAAGAGAAAAAATTCTCTTTTTTTATTTATTATAAAAACAAAAAGAGCTTTTTTAAAGCCCTTAATTTGTCTTTTGCCCAAATCCAAAGGTTAGGTTATAGTTTATCGTTGCTCCCTCAGCTGGAATTGCTGGCTGCTCCATATCAAGGTATGATGAGTCAGCCCAACCGTGTAAAATTGCTATATACTTGCTTTCACCCGGCTCTATAACTATATTTGCACTTTCGATAGCTGAATTACCTAAACCATAATTACATTCGCCAAAGCCCGCATCGTCACACACAAAGTATTGAGCAAAAAGCATCGTTGACATATCAGTATACATTTCATCGCCTGGAGTGCCTGTTTGAGTGTAATTATTAGGCGATGTAACCGTTTTTAATACCGCTGGTATAGTTCCGGTGTTTGTTACTGTAACTCGATAAATTACCGACTCATTTGGCTTTGATAAAGTACTTGTTGTTGTAATTGTATTACCAGAAACAATACAATCTCCTTGACCAATGCTAGCGACACCACTTTCATCTATTTCACACAAATATGTAAGTTCAAACTCTCCTTTTGCAGTTGCAGTTCCATTTATTGTTAGTGTATCACTAAATAATGCATAGCCTACCGCTACTGCCAAGATAAATACTACTACTCCTATTATTACTTTCTTTTTCTTGTTCATAAGTTACCTCCGCTACTATTTTCTACATGTTTATAATATCATATACCTCCCCCCCGGTCAATATTTTTTACGATTGTGGAAAACATGGTGTAAAAAGTTAATTATTTATTTAAGTTCCCGGTTTTCAAACAAAGGGATTTTAAGTCTGGAAACTTTTAGGGGAATGTCAAGGACGAATGAAATGAGTTCATCAAAGATCCTTGACATTCTTTTTCTTTTTATAATTTTTTTAGTTTAAGTACATATTTGTACTTAAACTTATTTTCATTTAT
>CASEKZ010000065.1 GCA_949288625.1 uncultured bacterium
GTATGCTCTTCACCAGTCGTTTCAACATCACTGTAAAGCAAATTTCCATATTCGTCTTCATATAAGTATGTAGTTTCTTTTCTTCTGTCTAAATACGCTTTTGTATCAGTACTGGTTGAAGCACCTTTACCACGGCTTGCCAAAACAATTCTTCCGGTTTCAACATCTATAACCCTTACATTAATATTAGCATTTACAATATGCTGATTGTTTTCCAGTCCTCCATGAACGCTATTTTGGTAACCGGCAGTACTTTCTTTAGTACTTAAATTAGTTACACTTCCGTAAACAAGATACTGTACACCAGCCAATCGTCCTATCTCAGCCGCTGTCGTAGTATCAACCAAGCCAGTCATATTTAAATAATGTTCATCGGTAATTGCTTTTAACTGTTGTCTTTCCATAACATTAAATCTGCCGCAGTTTACCAACTCTTCAATCATAAAATCCGTAACAATACTAACATCATCAAAAGTCAAATTGTTCGGCACAGAAGATTTGTTTTCAAAATTCAGAACGGCTATTGATGGATAATCTCTAATACCTGCAAAACAGATTATACTAAAACATAAATTTAGTAACAACACCAATGCCAAAACAACCTTTTTCACTTTATCAACCTTCTTTGTAAAAATTTGTTAGTCCTTTGCAGTTAGAACTAATTTGCCTTTCTTTAAATCTTTTACTAAATCTTTTACAACCTTTTTACTAATTTTGTCTAAAGATTCATAAAACAAATCACTGCTAAAGCCTTTTGTTCCCAAAGTAACTCCCAGAGCTTTATTAACGCTATTTTTAGAAGCAGCTTTTTCCTGTTTAGTCCATACTACTTCTCCAGTTGAGGCTTTTATAATTTTTACTGTTACAACAGCTTCTAAAGACTGACTTGTATTAGATAAAACAAAAGATCGCAAAGGCAAAATCACAAAACCTGATTTTACATACAAATCATCTATGCTGCCGTACAGTAAATATTCAGCATTATTTTTTTCACCAATAATTCTGGTATATTTAGCATCAACATAATCACCTTTATTCTTAATACTTATATCATTTTCTGATGCCTGAAAAATAGCTGAAAAATCTTTTTTATCTACAGAATTGAATAAATGTTCTGATGTAAAATTAATTTTACCTTCTGCATTTATAGTTTCTTCATCGTTATAGCGCTCCATAATAATAAATTTATTTGCTTCAAATAATCGTTCAAGCAATAATTCATCCATTATTTCATCTACTTGAAAATCACTGTAAATAGTATTATTAGCAAAATCCATAAATACTACTTTTACCGGTGTTTGAGCGTTAGCATTACCAGCAACAACAGTAAAATATAAAACCAGCATTAAAAAACAACCAACAAATTTACATATTATATTTTCTATAAAATTTTTTGATGAGAAGTACATATTTAAATTCCTTACAACATCCTTGCAACTTTTAAATTTTCAGGTATATCAAAAATTTGTGAATCAATAGTATTAGAAAATAATTTAATATCTATTACTTTAGCGCCACCAATTTCAACATCATTTTCAAATGTTTTCATATCATCAATACGGATATATTTAGCTAAATTATTATTGCTAAAATAAAATCTCGAAGTAGCTTTTAAAGCATAATTAGATGGCATTACAAATTCCTCATAAACATAAGTCGTACCATCGATAATATCTCTTCCGCTCCCATTATAAACATAGCACATATTCTCTTTTACAGGTATTCCCTCATATTCATAACCAGTATCTTCATTATATTCAGGTAATATTGAATTAAAATCAATCATTAATAAATCAAAATACATATCAAACATAGTATGATTTCCATAAACTGATTTAGGAAATTTTTGAATGGTATTTTTACTACTCCCTCTTGTTTCTCCGTCAAACGAACTGCCATCAAAAACCTGACCATTTTTAACAAAATAACTGTAAATAAACACGCCATCGTCAATAAAATAATTTTTAATTTTTTGACCTTTTTTCACAAATTCATTACTAAAAAGTTTTTTCTTGCCTTCTTTTGCCAAAGTTACAATTTCATCTTTTATAACGAAACTTTGTCCTGGTAATTTATTGTTTTCCTTAACTTGATAAGTAATTATAAAATTTTCACTTCTAAAAATATCTGCTACATTATCAGTTAACTTTTCAGAGCAAAATGCTATGTTGCAAATTGATACCAGTACACCTAATATACACATTTGCAATACCTTATTAATAAATTTTTTCATCATAATTAACCTCCCATCAAAATACGCTTAATTCTAATTTGCTATTGCTTATACTATCTATAAACATACCCCCTTTTATATGTTTTTTTAATAATTCAACAAGCACATGCGGTTTTTGCAATGTATCAACATCAACTATTGCCTTATTATTCTTATATTCTCTGATGTGTACATTTTGAATACCTGCCATATTTTTTAATATATTTATAACACTTTCAATATCATCATAATTATTACAATTAATTATTAACTGTACTGTGTCATAAGCTTTAGCCGCAAGTTTTCTAAATTT
>CASEKZ010000066.1 GCA_949288625.1 uncultured bacterium
CTTTTATCTTTTTTTATTTTAAATGTTAACTATTTTACGTTCTGTTTAGAGTATGTAAAAAAATATGATATAATAAATTTAGGTGGTAATAATATGAATATTGTTTATAATGATGTTTCATATAATGTTTTAATAACTAAGAAAAACAATAAAAATTTATACATAAGGGTAGATGATGATTTGAACATAAAGGTTACATGTCCTTACTTTTATACTAATAAAATGGTACTTAAAACTTTGAATGATAATGCTTTATGTATTTATAAAATGATAGATAAGCAAAAAGCAAAAAACGAAAAGAAAAAATCATGTTGTTATTGTTATTTAGGTAAGACGTTAAACGTTATTTATACTCCTGTTATAAAACCAGATTTTAATGATAACACAATCATCATAAAAGATGATTTAATGCTTTTAAATTGGTATAAAAAACAAGCTCAAAACGTTTTTAAAACTTATTTAGATGACATATATCTAAAGTTTGAAGAAAAAATTCCTTATCCAAAGTTAAAGATAAGGAACATGAAAACAAGGTGGGGTGTATGTAACCGTAGGGATAATTCGGTAACTCTTAATCTTGAATTAATAAAAAAAGATGATAAATTTTTGTATTACGTAATAATACACGAACTATCACACTTTGTTCATTTTAATCATGGTAAGGGTTTTTGGAAGTTAGTTGAAAAGTATTGCCCTGAGTATAAAATGATAAGAAAAAAGTTAAAGGAGTAAGCGATGATAATTGAGTCTAGGGAAAATAAAAAAATAAAATATTTAAAGAAATTAAGAAATAATAAGTTCATGCATGAAGAAAGAAAATTTATCGTAGAAGGTGAACACTTAGTTAATGAAGCTAAAGCATCTGGTTTGTTAATTGAAACGTATTCTGTTAAAGAAGTTGATTATGGGGTTTTAAATAACATTATTAGTAAAAACTTAATGGAGTATGTAAGTAACCTTCCTTCTTGTCCTTCAGTTATTGGGGTTGTTAAGTTTATTAAAGAAGATTTAACACTTGGAAATAAAATAATAATATTAAATAACGTTCAAGATCCGGGGAATTTAGGTACGATAATAAGAAGTGCTAAAGCGTTTAATATAGATACCATAGTACTTAGCTTGCAGTGTGTTAGAAAATATAATGAAAAAGTAGTTCGTGCATCACAAGGAATGCTATTTAAGGTAAACGTAGTAACTAAGGATCTTAAATATTTTATACCATATTTAAAAGAAAATGGATATAACGTATATGCTACGTCTGTAGTTAATGGAAAAGACGTAAGAAAAGCTAATTTAAATGGTAAAGTAGCTGTTGTAATGGGAAATGAAGGAAATGGAATTGAAGATGGTATAAAAGCACTTTTAGATGAAAGTATTTATATTAAAATGAATGATGATTGCGAAAGTCTTAACGTTTCGGTTGCAGCTTCAATAATAATGTATGAGATGAATAAGGAGAATTAAATCATGGAATATTTATATATTGGTAAATTGGTAAATACTCACGGAATAAAAGGAGAAGTACGGTTACTATCAGATTTTAGGTATAAGGATAAGGTTTTTGTACCTGATTTTAAAGTTTATGTAGGAAACACAAAAAAAGAATATGTTATTGAATCTTATCGTAAGCATAAAAAGTTTGATATGCTTGTGTTTAAAGGAATTTATGATATTAATCTTGTTGAAGATTTAAAAGGAAGCAAAGTTTACATAAAAAGAAACGATCTAATACTAGATAAAAATACTTTTTTAGCGCTTGATTTAATTGGATTTGATGTTATAATAAATGATAAATTAGTTGGTGTTATAAAAGAGGTTTTAACTACGCCTTGTAATGAGGTATTAGTACTTGATAATAAGGTTATGATTCCATACGTTAAGGCCTTTATTAACACAATTAACATAAACGAAAAACAAGTAGTAGTAAACGATGTGAAAGGGCTTTTATCATGAAAATAGACATATTAACATTATTTCCAAACATGTTTAATGGTTTTAAGGATGAGTCAATTATTAAAAGAGCTATTGACGATGAAAAGGTTACGATTAACACCATAAATTTTAGGGATTTTGCAACAAACAAACACAAAAAGGTTGATGATACTCCTTATGGTGGTGGGGCTGGCATGGTACTTATGTGTCAACCAATATTTGATGCGGTAGAAAGTGTAAAGCAAAAGAATTCAAAAGTAATTTTACTTAGTCCTCAAGGCAATACATTTAACCAACAAAAGGCTTATGAATTATCCAAAGAAGAACATTTAATATTTATTTGTGGTCATTATGAAGGATTTGATGAACGAATTAAAACAATATGTGATGATGAAATATCAATTGGTGATTATGTTCTAACTGGTGGTGAGCTTCCTGCGATGGTTATATGTGATTCAATTGTAAGGTTAATTCCTGGCGTAATAGATAAAGAATCAGCTTATAATGAGTCTTTTAGTGATAATTTGTTAGATTTTCCTACTTATACAAAGCCAAGAAATTACAAAGGAATGAAAGTGCCAGACGTATTATTGTCAGGTGATCATGAAAAAATTGATAAATGGCGCAAAGAAAAAAGGCTTTCAGTAACTAATGAAAAAAGACCCGACTTATTAGAAAGTAAAGTTAAACTTGAACGAAGCGGTCTTAAGAAAAACAAGCATAAAATATACGTTGATGATATAAAAAACATAAAGGTTACCGAAATAAAGCAAGTAAAGAAAACTGGTGTTTACAAAGTGTTTAAAGATGATGAAATAAGAGCGATTACCATTTTTAATCCTTCTATGATAACCGGATATAAGTTAAAGGGAAAAAACAAAAGTAATAGTGTTAACAAGATATTGGTCGTAAAAGATTCATTCATTAGAAATGTTGCTTTAAAAAACGTAAAAAAGAAAGTTGATATACTTGCGTATCGTTTTAATCTAGCTCTTTGTAGTGAAGATGATGATGATGCAACTTCTAGGGTGTTGGGTGAGGCAGAAATGTTAAAACAAATGATAATAAACATGTATGCTAATTACTTAGGCGGCGAAAACTTAGATAAGATAATTAAAAACATAAATTTATTAACAAATGAGTTTGTAAAGGCAAAAACAATTCAAAATTCATTTTTTAGTAAAGAAAAAGAAGAGCAAAGAAGAATTTAAATGGTAGAAAAAATTTTTTATGAAGAAATTATTTTGGAGTGTTCTAGTAATAACCTAACTATTAGCGACTTAAAACCAACGATTTTTTTCGATGTAAAGATTAAGGAAGATAACATAGACACTTGTCTTTTAAATACGATTAATCCAAAACCGATCCTTGTAATTAATGATAAATTCGATTTTTTTAAGGAACTTAAAAATTACGTTTCTAAGGGAATTGAGTTTTATTATAATGGTAATAAATCACACGATAACGTTAAGTCTTTAATAGCATATGTTTTTGCTAACGCAACAACACAAGAGTTAAATAATCCGGTTTTTTATCTCAAACTTAGAACGTCTTTTTTAGAAACTAGTAATGAAATGGTAAATGATAACTTTGTAAAAAACATGTTGGGATATGATGGAACGATAAGGATTAATAAATTAAAACCATTTCTTGAAGCACCATATTCTTTTTCTTATGAGTTGAAAGATGGGGAAAATAAGTATGTTTTTCCGAACATAGTATTTGGAATTAGTAAAAACACTGCTTATGTGTACGCTATTCAAAATAAATTTTTAGAAAATAATCCTTTAAAGAAAAAGATTAATAGAGCTTTGTTTAAAATTGATGCTGGTTTTAGTGATGAATCTGATTCAGATGTTTTTAACGCAAGAGATGTTTCAATGTCTTTTGTTGCGGTTCTTATTGTTTTTATAAACTATTTAACTGAAATTGGAATAGAAAAAATTAACGTTAAAGTGAATTTACCAATAAGATATAATTCTCATTATGAATCATATAACAGAAGAATCAAATACGGAATTAACCATTATTTTGATGATGAGTTTGTTAAGTATAAAGAAAAACTTGATAAAGAAAATAAAGCATATGATGACAATGTAATCATGAAACTTGTAAGAACCTTTTATAGGGTTATAGTGCAAGGCAACGTCCTTAAAATAAATAAATATCCTTTTATTTATGATAGTGACTTTGTTTTAACCATTAACAAAGAAGGAAGTTTTTATAATGATTTTTGTAATGAACTTTTCAAAAAAAATAATTGGCATAAATAATACTTGCATATTGATTAATTATATGATAAAATCTTAATGTTTGAAAAAAGCAATCCGCCGCGACTAATTATGCATGATTGCTGGTTATATATGTAGAAAGGATGACTTAAAGATGAACAAGATTGAAAAAATCA
The DNA here is from genome assembly GCA_949288625.1 of uncultured bacterium. Classification (GTDB taxonomy): domain Bacteria; phylum Bacillota_I; class Bacilli_A; order RF39; family UBA660; genus Aphodocola. The sequence continues at coordinate 4,340 of CASEKZ010000066.1, forward strand.
CAGAAAAACAGCTAAATCCTTCAGTTCCAGAGTTTAGGGTAGGAGATACCGTAAGAGTTGGTGTTAGAATAATTGAAGGAAAAAAAGAAAGGGTACAAGCTTTTGAAGGTATTGTAATATCTCGTAAGGGTTATGGCGTTTCAGAGACTTTTACGGTTCGTAAGATATCTTCTGGTGTTGGTGTTGAAAGAACATTTCCTGTACACTCTCCAAAACTTGATTCAATTACCGTTGTAAGAAAAGGTAAAGCAAGGCGTGCTAAGTTATATTATGCAAGAAATATAGTTGGCCAATTCAAAACAAAAGAAAGAAATTAATAAGGCTATTTATGCCTTATTTTTCATTAGGAGAAAAGCATGAGAAAAGAAAGAATAAAAAAGATTATAAAAAGCGTATGTCCATACGTAATAGTTGTGATTGCTGTTGTTTTAGTAAGAGCTTTTATAATAACACCAGCGGTCGTAGATGGAGAATCTATGGAACCCACTTTAAGTGATAACAACGTAATAATATTAAATAAATTGGATTATAAACTTAATGACATAAAAAGATTTGATGTTGTTGTGGTTGATTGGAATGATGATAAATTAATTAAAAGGGTAATTGGACTTCCTGGAGAACATATTGAGTATAAGGATGGACTTTTATACGTTGATGGTTTTGTAACGAACGAAAACTTTAATCATGCGGATACCCATGATTTTAAGCTAGAATCAATAGGCTATCTTACTATTCCTGGTGATAAGTATTTTGTTGTTGGTGATAACAGAAATGAATCAAGAGATTCAAGGCACATAGGCTTAATTGATAAAGAAAATATTTTAGGAAGCGTGGATCTAAGAATATTTCCATTAAATAAGATTGGTAAAGTAAAATAATCATATAAAAAAGCATATGATTATTTTTATTATACTTTGTCAACAAAATTGGTTGACAAAGTATAATAATTAAGCTATATTTAAAATGTAATAAGAAGAAAGGAGCGTGATTGGTTATGTCAAACATTATTACAAAATTAAAAATAAGAAAAGATGTAAATACGATGGTTAATCACGCTTTATGTATTTAATTATAGTAAAACGTGATGGCTTATTTCTTGGGCCTTTTTAAATGGAAAAAAGATGGTCATGCAAAAAAAATAAAGAAAGGAAGTGTAGATTATCTTGACTAGATGTAAAAATAAAAAAGGCAAGATAATTTATACTGCATAAAAAAATTATTTTGCTATTGTAAAAAAGTTATCTTGCCTTTAAATGAAGGTGAGATTTATGAAATTAAAGAAATTTTTAATTAAACATAAATGTCTCATCGTTCAAATTTTAGATATAATACAAATTATAAATATTTTTTTAAATGTTAGGATACTTGCGGCTTTAATACTAATTATAAGGCAAGTAACCAATAAATTTGAGAAAGGAAATGATGAGACAAAATAGTTTAGTTTTAATCAAAAGTGCCTAATATTGGCACTTTTTAATATATAAAAATGTAAATGTAAGTGGAGTAATAGTAATGCTCGATATGCAAAAATTTATAGATAAAGCAATATATTTATCATTAAGTGAATTTAATCGAAAATTCGATGAGTTATGGGAAAATATGACAGAGTCATTTAAAAAGTTTGAATGTTTACAAATATATGATGAACCTGGTGAATGCCCTATATATGATTTGATAAACAAAGATCACAATTTATTTTCTAAAAAACTAAAACAAAATAAAATTTTAGATAAACCATTTTATATATCAGCACTAAGTAAGGGTATAAGCATGAAAAAATTACACCTAATAGAATTTCCTATATCAGATTATATAAAATATGAATACTATAGTTATTATCTTAGTAACTATTTAGGAGAATTTATTAAATATAATGATATAAAAAAGTATAACAATATCCAATTAAAAGACTTTGTAATATTTGATAATAAATAGTTATTGATCCATGATTACGAAAAAGAAGGACGTATTAAGGGAGCTTGGTATTTAACAGAAGAAACTACAAACTTACAAGAATTAGTAACATGGTATGATGCCTCATTTAGAAAAGTAAAATACTTTCAAGGTATTATGAAGCCAGATAAAAATATTCTTGATTTAATTTTATAAATATATTAATAATTTAATCCAAGTTAATTTTGAGTCTCTTCATGTACTTGGGGCCTTTTATTTTTTAAGATAGATTTATAAAATATTTAATACAAAATATGATATAATTTTTTTATAAGTTAAGGTGTGATACTATGAATCAAGAAGAATTAGAAATTAACGTTTTAGCACTTGGTGATATTGTTGGTGAGGCTGCTTTAAACTATTTAGAAGAAAACCTTAGTAAAATAAAAAAAGATTATAATGTTCATTTTGTGATTGCTAATGGTGAAAACGTTGCAAACGCAAGAGGAATTACAAAGAAGTTATTTTATAGAATTTTAAATTGTGGTGTTGATGTAGTTACAATGGGTAATAATACATATTCAAATAAAGAAATTTATGATATTAATGATAAAAGATTATTAGTTCCAGTAAATTATGATGAAAATACGCGCAAAAAAGGTTATGGAATTTATAATTTCGGTGGCACAAAAATTCTTGTTTGTAACGTATTAGGAAAGAGATTAGGAGCAAGTTTAAATGGGTTTAAAGTCATTAGTGATGTAATTAATAATACCAGTGATGATGTTAAAATAAGAATAATTGATTTTCATTCTGTATATTGTAATGAAAAACGTTCTATGGCACATATGCTAAAAGATAAAATAAGCGCTTTGTATGGCACTCATACACACGTTCAAACAAGCGATGATAAAATTTTATATAATAAATTAGGCTATATAACCGATATAGGAATGTGTGGACCAATAAATTCTGCAATTGGTTATGATTTGGATTTTGAGGTAAAAAGATACCTAGAAGAGTTGGACAGCGATTCTATTTTATCAAGTGATAATAAATGCAGTATAAACGGTGTGTTATTTAAAATAGATGTTAAAACTGGTAAAACAAAAGAAGTAAAAAGAATTATTTATTAAATAGGAGATAATTAAAATGAATTTAATGTATGCTAGTTATCCAAAACACAAACATAAAATAAAAGAAATATATTTTGATTCTTTTCCCAAAAATGAAAGGTTTCCTTATTTAATTTTAAAATATACTGTAAAAGAAAAAAACGTAGTGTTAAACTCGGTTGCATTAAAAAATGTAATAATTGGTATCTATTACGTTGTAAAATGTGATGATTTATGTTATTTGATGTATTTTGCAATTGATAAAGAATTTAGAAATAAAGGTTATGGATCTAGAGTGTTAAATGATTTAAAAAGAAAATATAAAAATATATTTTTAAGTATTGAAAAGAAAGACGATGATTTAGCCTTTAGAAGAAAAAAAATTTATTTAAGAAATGGTTTTTTTGAAACTGGAAAATATTATCTAGATAATGGCGTTATGTATGAAGTTTTATGTACAAATAAAAATATTGAAATAACAAGTGATATATTAAAAAAAAGATATAGTAACATGTCTAATTCAAAGTTAATTAAGTATATAATAGGAAAAACATTTAATATGAATAATATTAAAATAGTAAAGTAAAATTAAGATATCTTTTATTTTTAAGTTCTTATAAAGGAGGTATAAAGTGAAAATAATTTTAGCATCTTCTTCTAAGCAAAGACAAGATATATTTAAAATGATAGGTTTAAAATATGAGGTTGTAACTAGTAGTAAAGATGAGTATAGTACTGAAAAAGAGCCTGATAAATATGTTTGTGAGCTTTCTTTTAATAAAGCTAAAGATGTATCTTTTAAAATTAAAGATAAAGCAATTATAATAGCGGCTGATACAATCATTTATTTTAATGGTAAGATATATGAAAAACCTAAAAATAAAAAAGAAGCC
>CASEKZ010000067.1 GCA_949288625.1 uncultured bacterium
CTATAGTCCGGAGGAAATAAAAGAAGTTTTAACTTTTTTTAAGTACGAGGATGCACCTAGTGTTGCTCATTTGTTTAACCTAGGACCTTTAAAACGAATACTAATGGTTGAAGCATATAATAAGTTTGTTAATTTAAATCCGAAAATAAATAATGAAATTTTTCGCTTGTGTTATGATGTTGCGTTATCATATGACGAAGCAGTATTAAAAAAAGTAATTGAAAAAGCAATAACTGATAAACCTGATTACGAATTTTTAAATACCATTAAAAACGCGATACAAAATAACGTAAACCTTCACGATTTGGATTATTTTAAAGAATTTAAAAGAACTATTTAGAATAAAAAACAATTTATTAATACATACTAATTTTGGTGATAATATGTATTATTTAAATTGTTTTTTTGTATACTCTATATTAGGTTATTTATTAGAAACCATTATTGCGTTAATTACGCATACTAATTTTAAAAGCGGTATATTAAATGGCTTTTGGACGCCGGTTTATGGAATAGGTGCAATAACTATTTTATTTGTGGCAGAATATTTGTTTAAAAATCTTCATATGCCAAGACTTTTAGAAACCATAGTAATGTTTTTTTCGGTAGCAATAATACTATCTTTTTTAGAGGCGTTAGGTGGTGTTTTGATTGAAAAAATGTTTGGTATTACGTTTTGGAATTATGATAGTCATAAGTATCATATAGGCAAATTTATATCACTTGAGATGACTATTACTTGGGGAATTGTAAGCATCATTTTTATTTACCTAATTCACCCATTACTTAGTGGATTAATAAAAAAGATACCATCTTGGATCACCATCATACTTGTTATGTTATTTATAATTGATTGTACTAAGACGTTCATTGATAAAAGAAAAATATAAACAACAAAAATATTATTAAAAGCTTATAGTATTTTATCAACTATTCCGTATTTTAAAGCCTCTTCAGCTGATAGATAATGATCTCTTTCGGTATCTTGTTCAATTATTTTAATGTCTTGACCAGTTTTTTCAGATAATATCTTATTTAATTTATTTCTTAAGTATAAAATTCTATCTGCAACTATCTTGATTTCTGTTGCTTGACCATTTACTCCGCCGATTGGCTGATGAATCATTACCTCACTATTTGGAAGGATAAATCGCTTCTTTTTTTTACCACTTGCTAATAGTACTGATGCCATTGAAGCAGCCATTCCAACGCATATCGTAGAAACATCGCTTTTAATAAAATTCATCGTGTCATATATTGCCATACCCGCAGAAATACTTCCACCAGGTGAATTTATATACAAACTAATGTCATCGTGTGATTTTGAATCCAAAAATAATAATTGACCAATAATGGCGTTTGAAACATCATCATTTATTTCACCACTAATAAATATTATTCTATCTTTCAATAATCTTGAATAAATATCATATGCTCTTTCTCCTGTTTTGGTTTTTTCAATAATACTTGGAATTAAATTCATTTTATCACCCTAATAATATTATGTATTATAAGACGTTAAATATTACGTAAAATATTGTGACTTTTTTCATCATTTTTGATAAAATGGTATATAGTAAAGAATAGATAGGGTGATTTTATGGCAACTATAAAAATCAAGTATAAAAACAAGGAATTTGAACGCGAAAAAGGAACGTTGATTACTGATATATTAGATGAAGTTAAGCAAGATTATAAATATGATATTCTTGTTGCAAGCGTTAATAACAAGTTAACTGGATTGGATGGAAAACTTAACAAAGATTGCACAATTGATTTTTTTGATGTTACTAATCCAACAGGAAACGTTGTTTATGAAAGGGGTATTTTATTCTTGTTTAGTACGGCGGTAAAAGACGTACTTAACTGTGATGTTAGGATGCTTCATACCATTGATGAGGGTATATGTGCTGAAATTCTTACTAATAATTTAATATCTGAAGTAACCGTAGAAAAGATAAAAATAAGGATGCGTGAATTATGCGATAGTGCTATTGCAATAACTAAAATAATGGTTTCTAGAATAGAAGCTATTGACTACTATGAAAAAATAAATCAAATGGATAAAGCTAATTCTCTTAGGTATATCAGTAATTCTAGTATAAGTCTTTATAAATTAGATGACACGTTGGACTTCTTTTATGGTGTTTTGCCTAATAATACAAAGTTATTAAGTAAGTATAACGTAAAGTATCTTAAGGACAATAAGGTCATACTAATGATACCTAATGCTAATAACATATCTAATTTTGAAAACATAAAATTTGTTAAGAATGAAAAACTTCTTTCTGCAATCGATAAAAATGATGCTTATTTAAATAGTTTACAAATAAATACATCAGTTGAGCTTAACCGAATGATATCAACTGGTAATTATGGCGATTTAATAATGATAAGTGAGTCTCTTTTAAGTAATGAGTTGTTTGAGATTGCAAATAAAATAAGTAAGGATAAGGAATTAAAAGTTGTTTTGATAACAGGACCATCATCGTCTGGTAAAACTACCACATGTAAAAAGTTAGCACTTTTCTTAAGGAGTAAAGGGCTTAAACCAATACCAATTTCGGTTGATGATTTTTACACCAACATTAAAGATCGCGTTTTAGATGAAAATGGTGAACCTGAAAAAGAAAAAATAGAAGCAATAGATACAAGTCAGTTTAATAAAAAAATATCCGAGTTATTAAATGGAAAAGAAGTTTATTTACCAAAGTATAATTTTATAACTGGTAAGCAAGAACTTAGTGATAAAACCACTAAGATGAGTGAAAACAGCGTTTTATTAATTGAGGGAATCCATGCGTTTAACGAACAATTAACCGAAATTATACCTGATAAAAACAAGTTTAAGTTATATATATGTCCTTTAACACCTTTAAACATTGATAATCATAATATTTTTAAATCAACTGATAACAGACTTTTAAGAAGAATGATACGAGATAACAGATCAAGGGGTGCATCTGCATCAGTAACTTTAAGAAATTGGAAAAACGTAAGAAAAGCTGAGGAAGAAATAATTATGCCATACATTAAGGAAGCTGATTTTATTCTTAACACTTCATTAGTATATGAATTAGGAGTTTTAAAAACGTATGCTGAGCCACTTTTATTTTCAGTATCAGAAGATGATCCTTGCTATGATGAGGCTATTAGATTAATAAATTTATTTAGGGTAATATTAGGAATGCCAAGTGATAATGTTCCAAATGATTCTATTTTAAGGGAATTTATTGGTGGAAGTTGTTTTAAAGAATGATAAATGATACAATATAACTAATAGGATGGTGATTATGTGGCAATAAAAGTTGCAATAAATGGTTTTGGTAGGATTGGAAGATTAGTATTTAGGCTAATGCAAGAAGATGATGCGTTTGATGTTGTCGCGATAAACGATTTAACTGATGCAGCACAACTTGCTTACTTACTTAAGTATGATACTTCACATAGAAGGTATAAAGCAGAAGAAATAACAAGTGATGAAGAAAACATTATCATAGGTAATAAAAAAGTAAGAATTTACTCAGAACAAGACCCATCAAAATTACCATGGGAAAAGCTTGGCATAGATGTGGTTTTTGAGTGTACTGGTTTTTTTACTAGTAAAGAGAAAGCAGAGGCACATGTTAAGGCGGGCGCAAAAAAGGTAATTATTTCAGCACCAGCTAAAGGAGATTTAAAAACGATTGTGTATAACGTTAATCATGAAACTTTAACTGGCGATGAAAAAGTAATTAGTGCTGCAAGTTGTACAACTAATTGTTTGGCACCGGTAATGAAGCTTTTATGTGATAATTATGGAGTAGAAAAAGGCTTCATGACTACCGTTCACGCGTATACTAACGATCAAGCAACTTTGGATGTTGCTCATAAAAAAGGTTATATGGCAAGAAGGGGACGTGCTGCTGCGGCTAACATAGTTCCATCTTCAACGGGTGCTGCGAGCGCAATAGGACTTGTAATCCCAGAATTAAAAGGAAAACTTGATGGAACTGCAATGCGAGTTCCGGTTACTACTGGTTCGGTTATTGATTTAACACTTGAATTAAAAAGATGTGTTACTAAGGAAGAAATAAACAACTTATTTAAAAACAATCAATCAGAAACAATTATGTACACCGAGGACCCAATCGTTTCAAGCGATGTTATTGGTATGCATTCTGGTGCTTTGGTAGATGGACTTTTAACTAATATAATAGAAGTAGATGGCAAGCAACTAGTTAAAGTAGTAGCTTGGTACGATAACGAAATGAGTTATTCGGCACAAATGGTTAGAACTGCTAAGTATTTTGCAAAAAAATAAAAATACTAACACAAAAGTTAGTGTTTTTTTTAAATTAAATTATGTTATAATGATAACGTAAAAGTAAAGATAAAAGGTGGTGATGCACTTTGAATAACATGAATTTTTCTACTGATGTTGAATATGAAACTAAAGAAAAAAAGAAGTTTCAGATAACCCGTGGTATGGTTATTTTAGCAGCAGTGGTAGCAGTTGTTTTAGTTGTTGTTATCATAATTATTATAAATAACGTAAGAGCTAATAAAAAAGAAAAATATACTACGTCTGATTTTAAGAAATTAGAAACGAGGATGATTGAGGAAGCACCTATTTATATATCACAAAGGCAAATCGTTTTAACTGATGAAGAGATAAGAATTGATTTACAAGATTTATTGTTAAAAAACGGAGGATCGATTGATGCTAATAAAGTTAAAGCTGCTAAGGTCTGTGATGGTTATGTCATTGCCGTAAAACGCGAAACACAAAGTTATTCAGCGTACATAAAATGTGGTAACATGTATACAACAACTGGTTATGTTAGCAATGATAAAGAAGGAGAAGATAAAACATCACCTGCTGTACAAGAAGATAAAACAAACCCAACCATATCTTTAATTGGTGATTCGGAATTAGTTGTAAAAGTTGGTAGTAAGTTTGAAGACCCTGGTGTTACAGCTACTGATAACGTTGATGGAGATATTACTTCTAAGGTAAAGAAAACTGGTGAAGTAGATACATCAAAAGCGGGAACTTACATTATTACTTATTCTGTTTCTGATAAAGCTGGAAATACTTCTGAGGTTAAAAGAACAATTAAGGTTATTCCGGTTGCAATAACCACAACCAAAAATTCTAATACGCCAAAAACAACAACGAAGAAGAATACAACAACAAGAACATCAAGAAGGCCGACTACGCCGCCAACTATTACTTTATATGGAAACAAAACAATAACGATAAACGTAGGTGATAGTTATAATGATCCTGGGTATTCCGCTAAGGACTCTTTAGGAAGCAATATAACAGCTCGTGTTAGTGTGTCTGGAAACGTTAATACAAGTGTTCCTGGAACTTATTACATAACTTACTCGGTAACCGATAATTATGGTAATAGAGCAACTGTTAATAGGGTTGTTGTGGTTAAGTCTAATAACGTTTCTTTAAGTGGTATAAGTGTATCACCAAACACCCTTGAAATGTCGGTTGGACAAACTAAAACGTTAACCGTTTACTTTACTCCAGCAAACGCTACAAATAAAACGGTTTCATGGAGTAGTGATAATCCTTCTGTAGCAACCGTAAGTGGTGGTGTTGTTTATGCTAGAGCAAAAGGAACTGCTGCAATAACGGTAAGAGCATATAATGGTAAGTTTGCCGTATCAAGAGTTACCGTAAGATAGGAATTTATTTCCTATTTTTTTTGTTAATCTTCCAAAACATGTTATAATTAATACGGAGGGTAGAATGAAAAAGACAATAAGGGATTTTGACTTAACTAATAAAAAAGTAATAATAAGGTGCGATTTAAATGTGCCTATGAAAGGCAACTTAATTTTAGATGATAATCGTATAAAACAAAGCCTTAAAACGATAAATTACGCGGTTTCTAAAGGTGCTAAAGTAATAATTTTATCACACTTAGGAAGAATTAAAAGTGAGGAAGATAAAGCTAAGAATTCATTATATCCGGTTTCTATAAGATTATCTGAACTTCTTGGCCGAAAGGTTACGTTTGTAAATGAAACACGCGGAGACGTGCTAGAACGTGCGGTGCTACAAATGGCTTTGGGTGATGTGATTCTTGTTCAAAATACTAGATATGAAGATTATCCGGTAAAAAAGGAAAGTAGTAACGATGTAGAACTTGGAAAATACTGGGCAAAACTTGGAGATATATTTATAAATGATGCGTTTGGCACTTCTCATCGAGCTCATGCTTCAAATGTAGGCGTTGCAAGTCATCTTCCTTCTGGAATTGGTTTTTTGGTTGAAAAAGAACTTCATGCTTTAGGGCAATTATTAGATAAACCGGATAAACCTTATTTGGTTATTATTGGCGGAGCTAAAATGAATGATAAAATAAAAGTTATTGATAAGTTGGTTAAAAAAGCTGATTATGTATTACTAGGTGGTGGTATAGCTAATACTTTTTTAACGGCTAAAGGTTATGATTTAAAAGCTTCAATTTATGATAATGAAAGTATTTTAATAGCAAAAAAATTATTAAGTGAATATGGTAATAAAATTATTTTACCACTTGATGGTTATGGATCAAATTCATATGAAGATGGGATTGATACTATATACTCAGAGCTAACAAGTGTCCCTAATAACATCATGATTTTAGACGTTGGGCCAAAAACAATAGAATTATTTTCAAAATACATAAATAATGCAAAGACTATTTTTTGGAATGGGCCAGTAGGAGTAAGTGAATTTAAAAACTTTGAATATGGAACTAAAGCATTATGTGAGGTATTAAAAAATAGTTGTGCTAAGGTAATTGTAGGTGGTGGGGACTCGGCGGCAGCCGCAATAAAGTTTGGTTATAAAGATTCGTTTGAACATGTATCAACGGGTGGTGGAGCATCTCTTGAGCTCATAGAGGGTAAGGTTTTACCTGGTATTGAAGTAATTGAAGAAAAATAGGTGTTATATGAAAAAGAGAAAAATTAATATAATTATATTATTATTAGCCCTTGCGTTAGTCCTTTATTTTACTTTAAAAGATAATTTTTCTGGGGTTATATTAGAATTATCAAGGGTTAATATCATCATTTTTATTATATCAATTTTAATATTTGTCATATCATTATTATTTAAAACTATAAGCTTGCACGTGTTTATTAAAACGTATAAAAATAATTATTCTTTTAAGAAAACTTTTGAACTAACTTTAATGGGGCAATTTCTTAATGGTGTAACTCCGTTTCAGTCCGGTGGTCAGCCTTTTCAGGTTTATTTATTAAGAAAAGATGGTTTTAGAATAAGTGATTCTACTTCTGCCATGGTAAAAGATTTTATTTCGTTTCAGATTACGCTTATTTTAATGGGATTATTTGCTATATTTGCTAATAGGTATTTTAACATCATACCAGGCAGCAGCTATACAACGTTTTTAATTAGCATAGGATTTATTATAAACGTAGTGGTTCTTGTTTTTTTGTTTGTAATAATAAGTGCGAAAGCATCATCTTTAAAAATAATAAACAAAATATTAGATTTTTTATTACGATTTAAGTTTATAAAAAGGTTTAAAATATCAAAAGAAAAAATAATATTAGGATTAGAACACTTTTATGAAGGTGGCAACGAACTTAGAAATGATAAGAAAAATCTTGTTATATCAATTTTTGCAAATGCTGTTAACCTTGTTTTGCTGTACTCTATTCCGTTTCTTATTTTTAAATCATTAGGCTGTGATAGTATTACCATAACGTCATCGGTTGTTGTTACTTCATTTGTTATGTTAATAGGTAACTTTATTCCAATACCAGGTGCAACGGGTGGAATAGAATATGGGTTCATTAGCTTTTTTGGTAATTTTTCAATTACTTCGTCCGTTTTGTCTGGTGCGATGTTGTTATGGAGGTTTGTTACGTATTTCTTTGGCATGTTAATTGGTTTTATTACGTTAGCTTTAAAAGAGGGAGTTGATAAAAAATGAGAATAGGTCTTTTTACTGATAGTTATCCACCATATATTAATGGTGTTTCTACTAGTGTTTTAATGTTAAAACAAGGTTTGGAAAAACTTGGTCATGAGGTTTATGTTGTTACCGTAAATAGCGAGAATTTTCACTATAAAAAAGAAGATAACGTTCTTATGATACCTGGAATTCCAATTGGAATCATGGATTTTAGAATTACTAGTCTTTATCCTTTAAAAGCCCAAAAAATAATTAAAGGATGGAACTTAGATGTTATTCATACCCACACCGAGTTTGGTGTTGGAAGCTTTGCTAGGTTAATTGCCAAACAATATAACATCCCGCTTGTTCATACTTACCACACAATGTACGAAGAATATATATATTATATAACAAAAGGGTATTTTGATGGTGCCTCTAAAAAACTAGTAGAATATTTAACTTTGTTTTTATGTGATAAGACGGTTGAGGAACTAATCGTTCCAACTAAAAAAACATATGATTTGTTTAAAGAAAAATACAAGGTAAAAAGAGATGTTCATATAATCCCTAGCGGGATTGACGTAACTAGATTTTATAAAGAAAATATAGATCCTTTAAAAATTAGTACGTTAAAAAAAGAATTAAACATAAAAAAAGATGACTTTATAATTTTATACGTAGGAAGAATTGCAAAGGAAAAAAGCATAGACTTTTTAATAAAAAACTTAAAGGCAATAATAAAAAAAGTGCCTAAGGCAAGGATGATAATAGTAGGAGATGGACCAGACGTTAATGATTTGGTTATGTTAGTACACGAAACTAAACTTGATAATCATGTCACTTTTACTGGTAAAGTTCCGTGGAATGAGGTACCTAGGTATTATCAGTTAGCAAATGTTTTTGTTACGGCATCTACAACGGAAACACAAGGGCTTACGGTAATTGAAGCAATGGCGGCAGAAAAACCGGTGGTGGCAATAAAAGACGAAAGCTTTGAACTTGTTATGACTGATAAACAGGATGGTTTATTTTTTGAAACCGATAAGGAATACCAAGATTTAATTATTAAATTATACAAGGATAAATCATATGGTAAGATGATTGCTAAACAAGCTAAAATCACTGCTAATTTATATAACCCAATTGTTTATGCAAAACGAGTTCTTGAAGTGTATCAAAGTGTCATTAACAAGGATACAAACGTTTTGAATAAAGTTATTAATAACGTTAAGAAGGTTTTTTTAAAAAATGGTGATTCAAAATGAGAACGATTTTAATATGTAATCAAAAAATGTATTTAACGAAGGATGAGGCTTTATTTTTAAAACAAAAGATGGACGTCTTAGATTTTTCAAACGTTGATTTAGTGGTGTGTCCAAGTTATCTTAATTATGACGTATTTAAAGGCTATACCTTGGGTTCACAAAATGCCTTTTATGAAGATAAGGGTGCATATACAGGTGAGGTTTCTGCGTATGATTTATCACTTATAGGAATAAAATATTCTTTAGTTGGGCACTCAGAACGAAGAAATAATGAAAATGAAAACGTAATTAATTTAAAATTAAAGGCTATTTTAAGAAATTCCATGGTGCCAATTTTATGTGTTGGTGAATCAAAAACAGATAAGGATCTAAGACGGGCTCCTGAGGTTATAAAAAGACAGCTTAAATCGGCGCTAAAAGATGTTTGTTTAGAAGATGGTCAATTCATATACGTTGCGTATGAACCTAGATATTTAATTGGTGGAAATGTGATTTTACCAAAAAGTGAAATAATAGATACAATAAAATATATAAAAAAGATACTTGAGCAAGAGAAAATTAAAAACTATAAACTTTTATATGGAGGTGCAATTACTTCAAATAACATAAAAGAAATAATAAATAATGAAGTGGATGGTTATTTGCTTGGAGCGTCTTGTACTTCTTTTGACGAACTACAAAAAATATTAAAATGTATAAAATAGTGTAAACAAGAGTAAATTTCAACAATTTATTCTTTTATTTTATCTTAAAATTATGATATGCTAAAAACGTAGGGTAGGAGGGGCTTAAGTTATGTCAGAAATGAAAGATCAATTTTCTTTTAGAAGTAAACTAATTGATGCACTTTTGGATATAAGGCTTACGTTAAGTGTAAAAAAACTAACTAGTGATTTTATAAAAAAAACCGAGTTAAAGACAATACTTGATGATGCAAAACAAAAAGCTCAAAATCTTGAGATTGGAAAAGAGATTGATAAGGTTTTTGCTGAATACTTTGAAACCGGCCCTAAGGCAGCTAACCTGCAGGATGATTTGTCAGTAGAACAACTACAAAAGGTAATTGATAATGCCAGTGATAACGCTTATCAGGAATCTGGTGATATAAAAGGAAGAGCTTTTGTTAAGACTGATGGGTATCATCGTAGTGGTGGTGAAATAAACGTAAATTCTAGCACCACGGCAGCATAATAACACTTATAATATATTTTTAGGATGTAGTAGTACATTCTTTTTTTATTCGACAATCTTTGATAATTTAATCGAAAAGGATGCAATATAATACCTATTAGTTGATAAGGAGGAAGAAAAAATGAAAGAAGAAAAAGAAATAAGATTACTAGTTGTAGATGATAATGAGAGTTTAGTAGGAATGTTAAAGGATTATTTTGAAGATCATAAGAAAATAAGTGTTGTAAAAGAGGCGTATAATGGTCTTGATGCCATTAAAGTTATTGAAGATAATTTGGATAACTTTGACGTTTTGCTTTTGGATTTAATAATGCCCAAAAAAGATGGTATATACGTGCTAGAGGAATTAAAAAAGAAAGGAATAAATAAGCCAGTTGTCATAGGAACATCTTTTAATGCTGATGAAACCATTGCTAGGGTTTCAAAATATAATCCAAAACACTTTGTTTTAAAACCATTTGACATGAGTGATTTAGAAAATAAAATACTTGATGCGGTTAACTTCGTACCCTCGAAGTCAAGCAAGATAAACGTATACCATAATAATCTTGAGATTTCTGTTACAAAGTTACTACATGGTTTAGGTGTTCCATCACACATTAAGGGATATCAATACATTAGGGAAGGCGTAATTTTGATGTATGAAAAACCTGATATAGTAGGTGCAATTACAAAAGAACTATATCCAGAAATAGCTAATCGTTTTGATACTACTGTATCAAGGGTTGAAAGGGCAATTCGTCATGCTATAGAAGTTAGCTGGAACAGAGGGGATATTGAGCTTATGGAAGAAATATTTGGTCATAGTGTTGATTATGATCGGGCTAAGCCAACAAATAGTGAATTCATTGTAACTGTATCTGATAAACTTAGATTAGAATTTAATAAATCTAAACAAACAAGCTAAATTATTGGCTTTTTTTGTTTATTTTAATATTTTTTTAATAAATTAATGATATAATAAAATCATAGGAGGAAAAAATAATGGTTATAGATACAGGTAATGGAATGAATAAATTTTTTACTAAAGTTTATTTATGGATGTTTGTAGGACTTTTAATTTCTGGTGGAGTTGCTTATTATACGGCGGTAACACCTAGTATGTGGTTTTTTGTAGCAAAGTATTATGGTTTAATATTAATAACGGAACTAATAGTAGTTATTTTATTTAGTTTCTTAAGAAAGAAAGTATCACCTGTGATGGCGGTAATATTATTTATTCTATATTCCGGGATAAGTGGTCTTACACTTTCTTCAATATTCCTGGTATATGAGCTAGATAGCATTGGAATGGTATTTTTATCTTCTGCTCTTATGTTTGGGCTTTTAGCAGTATATGGATACGTAACAAAACAAGATTTATCATCATTAGGTAAAATACTTATTTTTGCTTTACTAGCAATTGTTATTATGTCATTAATAAACTTGTTCATTGGAAGCTCTACTTTTGGTATTGTTGTTTCAATAATTTCAGTAGTTGTTTTTCTAGGGCTTACTGCTTGGGATATGCAAACGTTAAAGGCAATGTATAATTATTATGCATCAGATGAAAAAGAACTTAATAAGGCTGCTATATATGGTGCTTTAGATTTATATTTAGACTTTATTAACATATTCCTAAACTTACTTAACTTATTTGGTAAAAGTAAGGATTAACACCTTTTAGGGTGTTTTTTTGTTTTACGAAAATTGACACAAAATTATCCACAAGAAAAGTCAAAACATTGACCATTAATTATTATTAATGATACTATAAACGTAAGGTAGTAAGAATATTGGTTATTAGTAGAAAGGTTATGGGTAAATAAGTAATGAAAAAGAAAATATTAGTATTGTTAATTGCAGTAATGTTTTTTGCGCTTGTAGGTGATGTTAAAGCTCTTAAAATGTATAATGACTTTAAACCAGGAGACAAGGTAAACGTATATTTAAATGAAAATGAAACAGGAGAATTTACGGTAATTGAAAATGATACGGATACTATTACGGCAATATATAATACGTATTATGGTGATGAAAATAGTTTGTATAATTATGATGAAGCTAAGAAAATTATTGATGAAATAAAAAAGGATTGGATTATTGTAGATAAAGTTAGCTTTATATCCCCTAGTGATATAGTAGATAACTTTAATAATATCGATACTGAGTTTACGTCGCCAGCTTGGGCTGTAACAGATTTTCCTTATTGGACAAGTACACAATCATTTTATGTTGAAAACTCCGTAATAAAAAAGGGAACAACAACCGATAAGGCATACGTAAGACCGGTAATAAGAATTGCTAAGACCTATGTAAAAGAAGGCGTTAATAGACCTAAAACCTGGGATGAATTTGTAGAATATTATATTAATTATGTTGAAAGTTCTGTAAAAATTAATTATACGTATGATGCTAATGGTTTGACAGCAAGTATGATAGATCCAGAAAATAATGAAGAGTATTTTGCAAAATATGAGTTTGATGGTAATTCCTTAACGTTGATTGAAGATAATAATTCTGAAATGGTTGTTGATTTGCTTTCATATCTTTATGAAATTTTACCGTTTGAAAGTAAAGTGGAAGTAGATCAATCTGTTACTGATAATGGTATTAATCATGAAAATTTAAAATTTGTCTATGATTTAGAAAATTATAAAACAACTGAATTCAAAGTTGATTTGAATTATTTCCTTGATTTTAATAGTAATAGTAATAATCAAGTGAGTGATGTTGTTAATAATCCAAAAACAAGTGATGTAAACGTATTATTAGTAGGAATGAGTATACTACTGGTAGGGGCTATAACTATAGTGGGAATAAAGAAATTAAAAAAAATTAAGTAAATAAATATCTAGAACACCTAGATATTTTTTATTTATAATGGTAATATATACTTAGAATAAAGAAGGGAGAACATAATTATGAGTAAAAAAGACGTTAATGATGTTTTTTCTTCTGAAGATCAAAGTTTACTTGATTGTTTAAGTGCTAGCTATTTATCAATGGAAGATGTTAGATGGCTTAAAAGTAAAAGATGGTTTAAAAGGTTTTTAAAAATATATTCTAAAGAATTAAAGAAAAGATATAAGAATAAACCAGTAATTAAAAAGGAAATAAAACCATTAAAAGAAGATATTGAAGTACTTGATTTTACACAAAGCATTAAAATGCCTAGTAAAGAGGTAATAGAAATATTAGACTTTACTAAAACGCTTGATATAACTGATATTAATGGAATAGTAAAAGCTAATGAAAAAGCTAAGAAAAAGGTAAAACTTGAAAAAAATATATGGGCTTTTGTTATAACAATATGTTCTTTTATTTTAATAATTTTAATGGTTATTCTTATTAATTGGTATTTAGAAAATAAAAAAACAAATGAAGTTTTAGATACTATATATGAGGCAGCAGAGTTAGAAGAAAAGCCGGTCACAACTACTACTAGTGAAAGTAATGAAACCACGATAAAAGAGCCCACTTTATATGATATATATGGTAATATGAGTATTTTGGAAGTTAATTTTGATAACTTAAAAAACATCAATCCTGATACGGTAGGGTGGATAAAGGTAAACGGAACTAAAATAAATTATCCTTTTGTACATACTACTGATAATGACTATTACCTAAAACATACATTTGATAAAACAAGTAATAAAAAAGGATGGGTATACTTAGATTACCGAAATGATATAAATAATTTAAGCAAAAATAATATTTTATATGCTCATGGACTTGTTACTAATGAGATGTTTGGTTCGATGCGAAAGACTTTAAAACCTTCTTGGTATAAAAACAAAGATAACCAAATAATAACGATAGCAACTCCTAGTGGGAATTTGAAGTGGCAGGTATTTAGTGTATATACTATAGAACCAGAAAGCTATTATATAACAACTAGTTTTAGTGATGATGAAAAGTTTAATACTTTTTTACAAACCATTAAGTCAAGAAGTATTTATGATTTTGGAGTAGAATTAACCAAGGATGACAAAATACTTACTTTATCATCATGCTATGATGATGAAAAAAGAATGGTACTTCATGCTAAGCTGATAGGATAATAAACAAAATTATGTTTTTAATAGCTTAAATTGTTTATTATGATTTGATGTTAAAAAATATGGAATTATAAATTCATAATATAAATGTGTATAAATACGTCTAAAAATATCTCTATTAGTAAAAAACAAAGTATCATTATCAGCTACGAAATTATTTGCTGTGTATTTTTGATAGCTGCTTTTAAGTTTACTTAACGTGTTTGACAAAAGCAGAGATTAACACCCTTTAAGGTGTTTTTTTGTTTTACAAAAATTGACACAAAATTATCCACAAGAAAAGTCAAAATATTGACCACTAATTATTATTAATGATACTATAAACATAAGGTGGCGAGCAGTATTAGTTATCAATAATTATAGTGTGGTGAGTGTATAATATGAAAAAAAGAATGAATAAAATAATAAGTTTAATAACAAAGAATAAAAGAAAAGTAGTATTGTTAACCATAATGTTCTTAATGATATTTACCTCAGCTTTTATATACATTAATTTAACAAATCCGACGAAGATAAATAGTATGATAGCAAGCGTAATAAATAAAGGAGCACCCGCTAATAAAGCATTTGATGATGAGATATTTTATAAAGCAGTATTGGATGCATATAACAAAGAAAATAATACAAGCCTACCATACACAACAAACCTAACGGATGAGCAGTTAAGCACTATAACAAGTATTAGTTATAGTGGCTATGGTAAACCATCTAATGAAAAAATAATAAGTTCAAAAGGATTGGAAAAATTAACCGCTTTAAAATCTTTGGATTTGTATTATAATAATCTAAGCAGTATAGACGTAAGTAACAATACGGTATTAACATTTTTG
>CASEKZ010000068.1 GCA_949288625.1 uncultured bacterium
TCATAAAATCCTTTTAAAGAAGCAAATGGCATGAATTGTTTTACTCTATTTAAATTACTCTGCATTGTGACCTCCGATTAGTTTATTTCTTTTTTTCTGAGTTGCAAAGGAAAGTAAGCTTATGCATTTTAAGATGGAGTCATTTCCATATTTTTCTTTTACTTCGTTTATAATATTCGAAAGGTTATTTTCCTTTTTATCTTCCTCTTCATTAGAAAACATGTTTAGCTACTTAAACTTTCTTTTTCCAACGTTTGTGAAAAACACGCTTATTCTTCTTATTTTATACTTTGTGTTTATCACGTAATCATATTCACTTAATAGTAATTTTGTTATTTTATTTGTGTTATTAGTTTGTTCATCTAATGATTTCGTAACTTTAGTGCCTGGTGCTTCATCTTTAGAGTAACCTATTATAAAACCGATATGGTCAGTATATAAGTTTTCTTTTATAAGTCTTAAAGATAAACTATTAATCATCTCTTCTAGTACTATTTTAGCTTGTTTATAATCATAGTCTTTATCTAGTATTTGACTGTTTGATATGGTGCTTGTTTTTGGTTTATATGCCTTAATTTCTTTTATGGTGCACGGCTCTATTCCTTTTGCATGATCAATTAAGATTTTAGCGTTTATTCCAAACGTTTTATATAGTATTTTTTCGTTTGCAAGTGCGATATCACTCATGTTTTTTAAATGCAGTTTGTTAAGTTTGCTTTCGGTTTTTACTCCTATTTGCCAAAAATCACTTAAAGGTTCATGGTACCATAACGTCTTTTTATACGTATCTTTATCTAAAAACGCTATATTATCTTTACTATGTTTTGCCATTATATCAAGCGCTACTTTTGCAAGATAAAGATTTGTGCCAATTCCGCATACCGCCGTAATACCAGTTGTTTTTTTAACGTCTTCTATTATTTCTTTAGCAAGACTATATGCACTTTTGTTATATAGTTTTAAGTATGGTGTAACATTTAGGAAAGCTTCGTCTATGGAGTACTGAAACAAGTCATCTTTACTTACGTATTTTAAATATATTTTATGAATTAAAACGGAATATTTTATGTATGTTTTCATCCTTGGTTTAGCAATTATATACTTTATGTTTTTAGGTATTTTGAATAATCTACATCTATTTTTAACACCTTGTATTTTCATTTTAGGACTAACCGCAAGACATATCGCACCGCGCCCATGCGTTTTATCTGCAACTACTAAATTTGTCTTAAATGGATCAAGACCCCTCATTACACATTCTACTGATGCATAAAAGGTTTTTAGATCAATACAAAAGTAAATGTTCATTTTTCATCACCATTAATATAATAGCACAAACAATTGTTTGATAAACAAAATATTATTAATTGGAAAAAACTTACAATAGGTGTGCTTTATTAAAACACATAGATTTTTAACTTTATAAATGTTAAAATCTAATTGTAAAAACTATTGACTCTCTAGTTAAGGTTAGGTTTATGATTTAAAAGGGAAGGAGAAAATAAGATGATAAAAATAGGGGACTTTTCTGTTTAATATTAAAGTTTATAACAGTCTTTATCTAGGCTTAGTGCTATCAAGAATTTAATTGATGCACTTTTTTTTATTTCTCTTATTTTTTCTCGGCCATATGATATAGATTCCATTATTTCATCTTCACTTTTATGCTTATAATAAGTTAAATTGAAAACCTCTAACTCTAAATTATTTAGTTTTCTTAATGAAATAGTTATTTTTGAAAAGAGTTTGCGTCTTACGTTTTCCTCTCTTATATCAAGCATTAATTTATTAAAAACAAAATTTTCCACAGCAGAAGTTTTAACGGGTATAAACTGATTATATCTAACTCTGTAATCAGATGTTATTTTTGGTATTGATATATTATTATTTAATAATTTGACATAATCCATTAATTGAAAAACTTCTAAAATTTTGTTTCTTAACTTTGTATAATCATATAGTTTGATTATTTTTTTTTTTAGTAATTTGTTTTTAATCATTAAAATTTCTCCTTTAATTATATATTGTACGTCATGGAAAAACGACTTGGAATGAAAAAGGTTTATTACAAGGCTCTACGGATATAAACCTTAATAATGAAGGAATTAAAGAAGCTAAAGAATTAGCCTTAAAGCTTGATTTAAATAATATAGATA
>CASEKZ010000069.1 GCA_949288625.1 uncultured bacterium
GCTTGTGTTATTATTAAAGATGATAAGACACCAGTTGGAACAAGAGTTTTAGGTCCAGTAGCACGCGAATTACGTGATAAAGATTTCATGAAAATTGTATCGTTAGCAAAAGAAGTGTTATAGACCTTTTAAGGAGGAAAATCATGAATTTAAAAGTTGGAGATAAAGTAATTGTTATTGCTGGTAAGGACAAGGGAAAAGAAGGAAAAATTATCGCTAAGAAAGGTGAAAAGGTTTTTGTTGAGGGAGTTAACATTGTTAAGAAACATTTAAAACCAAACGGACAAGATCAAAATGGTGGAATCATAGATAAGGAAGCCGCTATTCACGTTTCTAACGTTATGATTATTGATCCAAAGACGAAAAAACGTACCAGAATATCAAAAGAAATTAATAAAGACGGAAATAAGGTTAGAATATCTAGTAAGTCTAAAAACAAACTAGACTAATCTGAAAGGAGGGTAACTATGAACAGTTTAAAAGAAAAATATCAAAAGGAAATTGTTCCTGAACTAGTAAAAAAACACAATTATACTACTGTCATGGCTGTACCAAAGTTAGAAAAGATCGTAGTTAATATGGGAGTTGGAGATGCAACAACTAATAGTAAATTATTAGATGTTGCAGTATCAGAACTAGAAAAAATAACTGGACAACAACCGGTTATTACAAGAGCTAAAAAATCAATAGCTGGTTTTAAGGTAAGAGAAGGTCAACCAATCGGATGTAAAGCGACGCTTCGTGGAGAAGTTATGTACACGTTTTTAGAGAAACTTATAAAAATCGTTTTACCAAGGGTGCGTGACTTTAGAGGTATATCAAATAAAGCTTTTGATGGAAGAGGAAACTATACGCTTGGAATAAAAGAACAAACCATATTCCCAGAGATAGTTTATGATGAGGTTGTAAAGGTGCGTGGAATGGACATTGTTTTTGTTACAACCGCAAAAACGAATGAAGAAGCATTAGACTTATTAAAAGGGTTTGGATTACCTTTTAAGAAGTAAGCAAGGGAGGAATAAAGTGGCAAAGAAAAGTATGGTCGTAAAACAAAGAAGACCAAAAAAATATAAAGTACAAGAATACACTCGTTGCAATAGATGCGGCCGTCCACATTCGGTAATGAAAAAGTTTGGTATCTGCCGTATTTGCTTTAGAGAATTAGCGTACAAAGGTGAAATTCCTGGCGTTAAAAAATCAAGCTGGTAAGAGTAAAAGATACGGGAAGGAGGATTCATATGTTAGTAATAGATCCAATCGCAGATTTACTTACGCGTATTCGTAATGCAAATCAAATGCGTTATAATGAGGTAGTTGTTCCTTCATCAAATGTCAAATTAGCAATAGTTAAGATATTAAAAAGTGAAGGTTATATTGAAAACTATAAAGTTGAGAAAAAAGAAGTACAGGATAATATTATCATTACTTTAAAATATGGAAAAAATAAGGAAAGAGTAATTTCTGGTTTAAAGAGAATATCAAAGCCAGGATTACGTGTATATGCTAAAGCTGAGGAAGTTCCAACGGTTTTAAATGGACTTGGAATATCAATAGTTTCAACATCTAAAGGTATAATGACCGGTAAAGAAGCTAAAAAAGAAAACTTAGGTGGAGAAGTTTTAGCATATGTATGGTAATTCAAACAAGGAGGAACTAAAAGATGAGTCGTATTGGAAATAGAGTTTTAACGGTTCCAGATAAAGTAACCGTAACAAACGAGAATGGATGCATCACTGTAAAGGGACCTAAGGGAGAATTATCATTAGACTTAGACGCAAACATAAGCGTTTCGGTGGAAGGTAACGAGGTTAAGGTTACAAGAAACAGTGAAATAAAAAAAATAAAACAAATGCATGGAACAACAAACGCTTTAATCGCTAACATGATTAAAGGTGTTACAGAAGGCTATGAAAAGGGTCTTGAGATAATTGGTGTTGGTTACCGTTTTAACGTAAAGGGTAACGTTCTTGAAGTAAACGCTGGTTACTCACATAAAATAGAGCTTGAAATTCCTAAAGGTTTATCCGTTGAGAGCGTAAGCGCAACAGAAATAACCGTTAAGGGTATTGATAAGGAAGCAGTAGGAAAATTCGCTGCTGAAATAAGAGAAGTTAGAAAACCAGAGCCTTATAAAGGTAAAGGTATTCGTTATAAAGGTGAATATGTTCGCCGTAAAGAAGGAAAGAAAGCTTCTAAATAATAGGAAAGGGAGATTATTACAATGATAAAAAAAACATCACGTAATGAAGCTCGTAAAGCAAGGCACGCTAGAATAAGAGCAAAGGTTAGCGGTACTAGCGAGTTACCAAGATTATGTGTATTTAGGTCTTTAAAAAACATTAGTGCACAAATTATTGATGATACTAAAGGAATAACTTTGGTTAGTGCATCATCGCTTGATAAGGACTTAAACATTAAGAATGGTGGCAATATAGAAGCAAGCAAGCTTGTAGGAGCTCTTATTGCAAAAAAAGCAAAAAAAGCAAAAATTAATAAGGTAGTATTCGACAGAGGTGGATACTTATATCATGGTCGTGTAGCGGCTTTAGCAGATGCTGCACGTGAAAATGGATTAGAATTCTAAAGGAGGGTAACAAAGTGGAAAAAAGAAATAGTAAACCACGCGAAAAAGAATATAACGAAACCGTTATTTCTGTGAATCGTGTTACAAAGGTTACCAAAGGTGGACGTCGTCTTCGTTTTGCAGCTACTGTTGCAGTTGGTGATGGCAAAGGAAAAGTTGGCCTTGGAACTGGTAAAGCAAACGAAGTTCAAGATGCAATAAAAAAAGCAATTCAAAACGCAACGAACAACATAATTAAACTTGATCTAGTTGAAAACAGGACTGTTTCTCATGATGCTATTGGCACATCAGGAGCTGCTAAGGTTTTAATTAAACCTGCAAAAGCTGGTACTGGTATTATCGCTGGCGGATCAGTTCGTGCTGTTCTTGAGTTAGCTGGAGTAAAAGACATTATTTCAAAATCACTTGGATCTAACACAAAATTAAATACCGCAAGAGCTACGATGGCAGCATTAAAATCGCAAAAATCGGTTGAAAAAATCGCTGAGTTAAGAGGAAAATCAATAGAGGAGATTTTAGGATAATGAAATTACATGAATTAAAGTATGTCGAAGGCTCTAAAAAAGACGTTAAAAGGTTGGGCCGTGGTTCTAGTAGCGGTACTGGAAAAACAAGTGGTAAGGGTCATAAAGGCCAAAACGCCAGAAGTGGTGGAGGTGTAAGACCTGGATTTGAAGGTGGTCAATTACCATTATACAGAAGACTTCCAAAGCGTGGTTTTTCAAACTCTATGTTTAAGAAGGTTTATTCTGTTATAAACGTATCAGATTTAAACGTTTTTGAAGATGGTACTGAGGTAACACCAGAATTATTAAAAGAAATGGGCATTGTAAAAAAGGAGTTATCAGGAGTAAAGGTTCTTGGTAATGGTATGCTTGAAAAGAAAGTTACTGTTAGAGCGCATAAGTTCTCTAACGTTGCAAAGGAGAAAATAGAAGCAGCGGGTGGCAAAGTAGAGGTGATGTAAGATGTTTAAAACTATTAAACAAATTTTTTCACCTACTAATAAAGACATAAGAAATAAAATCTTATTTACACTTCTTATATTGTTTATTTATAAGTTAGGAACTTCAGTTAGGGTTCCGGGAACTGAAAACATAACTGAAGATTTAGGCTTTTTGGAGTTACTAAACGTAATGAGTGGTGGCTCACTTAAGAATTTTTCTATATTTGCACTTGGAGTTACTCCATACATTAGTGCTTCAATTATCACTCAATTACTTCAAATGGATATAATCCCTTATTTTTCTAATTTATCTAAGGAAGGATATTCAGGAAGGGTAAAGTTAAATAAGATAAATAGGTATTTTGGAATAGCACTTGCGTTTTTGCAAGGACTTATAATGTCATTTTCGTTTCTTGGTGAAAGTGCAACCGCTATTGAATATTTAAGAGTTTCGCTTATTTTAACTGCAGGTACTTGTTTCTTATTATGGCTTGGTGATCAAATAACTAAGAAGGGTGTTGGAAACGGAATATCAATGCTTATTATGGCTGGTATTTTAATAAGTACTCCATCAATGATGGTTGATGCATTTGGTTCTTTTGTTGTAAGTGGAACCGTTCAAGAAGTGGCTTTTGGAATAACGAAATTTATATTATTCCTTTTGGTATACATCGCAATAATCGTTGGGGTTGTATTCATTGAAAAGTCTGAAAGAAGAATACCTATTCAGTATTCAAATCACACATCAACTGCTTATGGAGCAAAACAATCTTATATTCCATTTAAATTAAATTCAGCTGGTGTTATGCCTGTTATATTAGCATCAAGCTTAATTTCAATACCATCATTAATTGCAGTATTTTTAAGAAATGATAGTTTTTCTCTTTTTGTAAATAAGTATGTTAATTATAATACGATAACAGGATTTATTTTGTATGTTTTGCTAATTGTATTATTCTCATATTTGTATACTTTTATAGCATCTGGATTAAGGCCAAAGGAGTTAGCCGAAAACCTTAACAAACGTGGTGGCTATATTCCGGGCACAAGGCCAGGTGGTGAAACTAAAAAGTTTATTAGCAAGGTTTTGTCAAGAACAACCTTTTTGGGAGCTATATTTTTAATTGTAATTGCGGGGTTGCCGATCATAGTGTCAAATCTTAGTAGTTTACCAACCAGCGTAACAGTTGGAGGAACAGGATTATTAATAGTTGTAGGTGTTGCTCTTGAAACTTATAATCAAATTGAGAGTATGTTGTCTGCAAGAAAATATGAAAGGGGCTATCGTAAATAATGAAAAATATTATATTTTTAGCACCTCCTGCAGCAGGCAAGGGGACGCTATCTGAAATGTTGGTTGAAAAGTATGGATATGGTCATATTTCAACTGGCGATTTATTAAGAAACGAGATAAAAAAGCAAACTGACTTAGGAAAAAAAGTTGAAAGTTTGATGAAAGATGGAAAATTCGTTTCAGATGATATTATTATTGAGTTGATTTCCAAAAGAATTATGGAATCTGATTGTGAAAATGGTTATATTTTAGATGGTTTTCCAAGAACGCTAGTTCAAGCCGAAAAATATGATGAAATGTTGAATAAATTAGGTAAGAACTTAGGTGTTGTTATATATATAGACATTGATAAGCAAACGGCAATGAAACGTGCTTGTTCAAGAATCACATGTCCAAAGTGCGGACGAATTTATAATAAATATTCAAATGAAATGAAACCTAAGCATGATGGTATGTGTGATGATTGTAAGGTAAGCTTAATTCAGCGTGCTGACGATAGCGAAGAAACGTTTGCAAAAAGATTTGATGAGTACGTTCAAAAAACCATGCCACTTTATGATTATTATAAAAATAAAGGGGTATTAAAAACCATTAAGGCATACGAAAGTAAGTATGATACCTTCAATGAAGCAGTTAAAATAATAGAAGGTTAGTGTGAAAGATGATAAGTATTAAGTCCAAAAGAGAAATTGAGTTAATGCGTGTAGCAGGAAGTATTGTGTATCAAACGCACCAGTATTTAAAGCCGTTTATAAAACCTGAAGTTAGTTTGTTGGAACTTGATTCTTTGGCTGAAAAGTTTATAATAAGCAAAGGAGCTGAGCCTTCATTTAAAGGTTATGATGGTTTTCCAAATGCAACTTGTATATCGGTTAATGAAGAAGTTGTGCACGGCATACCATCTAAAAGAAAGCTAAAAAAAGGTGATATTGTTTCGATTGATATTGGTGCTAATTATAAAGGATATCACGGAGATTCTGCTTGGAGCTACGCCGTTGGTGAAATAGATGATAGTAAACAACACTTAATGAAACATACCGAAAAGGCGTTGTGGGAAGGCATCAAGGAAGTAAAACCGGGGGCAAGAATTGGTGATATTGGGCACGCTATTGAATGCTATGCAAATGCTCATCATCTTGGAATAGTAAGAGAACTTTGTGGTCATGGAGTTGGAAACGACTTACATGAAGATCCTGACGTTCCTAACTATGGTTTAAAAGGTACTGGTCCAATTTTAAAAGAGGGCATGGTAATAGCAATTGAGCCTATGCTTAACTTAGGTTCTGACGACGTAGTAGTTGAAGATAACGATTGGACAATAACAACTTTAGATAAAAAACCTTCAGCTCATTTTGAGCATACGGTTTTGGTTACTAAGGATGGTTATCAGATTTTAACGGGAGAGTGATATATAAGTGTCTAAGGAAGATGTAATTGAAGTTGAAGGTAAAGTAGTAGAACTTCTTAAAGGTGGAGATTTTAAGGTTAGGTTAGAAAATGGACATACCGTAGAAGCCCGCGTTTCTGGTAAAATGCGAATGAATAAAATTCGTATTTTACCAGGTGATACGGTAGTCATGGAAATATCACCTTATGATTTAACACGTGGGCGTATAACCTATAGAAAATGATAGGAGGAAATAAATATGAAAGTAAGACCATCAGTAAAGAAAATTTGTGATAAATGTAAAATTATTAAGCGCAATGGGAAAGTAATGGTTATTTGTGAAAACCCAAAGCATAAGCAAAGACAAGGATAATAGGAGGTGCAAGTAAATAATGGCACGTATTAAAAACGTTGATTTACCAGATAACAAAAGAATTGAAGTAGCTTTAACTTACATTCATGGTATTGGTAGAAAATTATCAAGAAAAATATTGACTAAGTTAAACGTTAATCTTGATACTAAAGCAAAGGATTTAACGGATGAAGAAATTTCTAAGATTCGTAAGGAATTGGATAATTACCTACTTGAAGGTGATTTAAGAAGAGAAGTTTCTATTAACATTAAAACAAAGATGGAAATCGGTTCTTATCAAGGTATTCGTCATCGTAAAGGGTTACCTGTAAGAGGTCAATCTACTAGAAGTAATGCGAAGACTCGTAAAGGTAGAGGTAAGACCGTAGCTAATAAGAAGAAGTAGGAAAAGGAGGGCAAATAATGGCTTACAAAGCAAGAAAGCGTAAGGTTAAGAAGAATATTCCCGAAGGACAAGCTCACATCCACTCAACGTTTAATAACACCATTGTAACAATTACCGATAAAGAAGGTAACGTAGTATCATGGGCAACTAGTGGAACTTCAGGTTTTAAAGGTAGTAAAAAGAAAACTCCATATGCAGCTGGAATGAGTGCTGAAGCAGCAGGAAAGGCAGCATATGACTCTGGTATGAGAAAAGTAGAAGTTTTTGTAAAAGGACTAGGATCAGGAAGAGAAACGGCGATACGTTCATTACAAACAGCAGGATTAGAAATCCTTTCGATAACAGACGTAACACCAGTACCACACAATGGATGCCGTCCACCAAAACGTCCACGTGGATAATTTTAGGAAAAGGGAGTGAATTTACGTGATAAAATTCGAAAAACCACAATTCAAAGTTTCTGAATACGTTGAAAGTAGAAACTATGGAAAATTTGAAATCGAACCTTTAGAAAGAGGTTTCGGTACAACATTAGGTAATGCATTAAGAAGGGTAATGCTATCATCATTACCAGGAGACGCTATAACTAGTGTTCACATCGATGGGGTTCTTCATGAATTTCAAACGATAGATGGAGTAATTGAAGACGTAACACAAATCATACTAAATTTGAAGAGTGTGGTTGTTAAGAATCATACTAACGAACCTAAGACTATTAAACTAAACGTAAGTAAAGAAGGCACTGTTACCGCCGCTGATATAGAAAAAGATGCGGATGTTGAAATTATTAATCCAGACCAAGAAATAGCAACACTTATTAAAGGTGGAAAGCTAAACATGGAAATGACTGTAGGTAGTGGTCGTGGATATGTTAGAGCTGAAACTAATAAAAAATTATTGGGTGACGTTAAATTAAACACGATCGCCATGGATTCAAACTTCTCCCCAATTGAAAGGGTTAACTATGAGGTTGAAGGTGCTCGTGTAGGCCAAGATGACACTTATGATAAATTGACTATGGAAATTTGGACTAATGGATCAATGAAGCCAGAAGAAGCTATTGCACTTGCATCAAGAATATTAATAGAACATTTTGAAATTTTGACTAAATTAGATGAAATAGCTGACGAAACGGGTCTTATGAAACAAAACGTTGATGACTCTAAAACAAAGGCACTTGAAATGTCAATTGATGAATTAGAATTTTCAGTTAGAGCATATAACTGTTTGAAAAGAGCTAATATAAATACGTTACAAGATTTAACTCAAAAATCTGAAAATGAAATGATGAAGATTCGTAATTTAGGTAAAAAATCACTTAAAGAGGTAATTGATAAAGTTAAAGAAATGGGATTTTCATTTAGAAACGATGACTAAAAGTAAGGAGGAATAATAATGGCTTATAGAAAATTAGGACGTACAAATAAGCATAGAAGAGCTATGCTTGCTAACTTAACAAGAAGCCTAATTAAAAATGAACGTATCGAAACAACCGAAACACGTGCTAAAGAAGTACGTAAATGTTTTGATAAAATGGTTACCTATGGAAAAAATGGTAGCTTAGTTGCTAGACGTAACGCACTTGCTTTCTTACAAAATGATGAAGAGGCTGTTAAAAAAGTATTTAATGAATTAGCTAAACGTTATGAGTCAAGAAACGGTGGATACACTAGAATACTAAAATTACAAGAAAGAAAAGGCGACGACGCTTTAGTGGTTGTTTTAGAACTAGTTGATTAATTTAAAAAAAGTTCCATTCGGAGCTTTTTTGTTTTTTTAACATTAAATAATATATTGATGGATGGATGATATATAACAATAGTAACGCATTACCATTTGTAATCTAATACTTAAGTTTATTAACTATTTTAGATAGTTGCAGCACAAATTATTTTAATAATGAATATTTATATTTTGATTATTTTTAGCTATTATAGTATAATTTTAATGGTGATAATATGAAAGCATTAATAACAGGAGCATCAAGTGGTATTGGAAGGGATTTTGCTGTTAAATTAAGTAGTATGGGATATGATTTGGTACTTGTGTCTAGAAATGAGAAGGATTTAAAGAAGGTAGCTAAACTTTGCGATACTATATCTTATGTTGAAACGATTGACTTATCTAGTGTAGAAAATTGTATAAAGTAATTTGATAAACATAAAGTTATTGATGTATTAATTAATAATGCCGGTTTTGGTGTGTTTGGTGAATTTTATAAAACAAATATTAATGATGAATTAAACATGATTGATTTAAATATTAAGGCACTTCACGTCTTAACTAAGTTATATTTAAAAAAGATGATAAAAAAAGATAGTGGTAGAATCCTTAACGTGGCATCTTCTGCAGCCTTTCTGCCAGGCCCTTTAATGTCAACTTATTATTCCACTAAATCTTATGTTTTTAAGCTTACAACGGCTATTTATGAGGAATTAAGAAGGATTAAGTCGAACGTTAAAGTATCGGTGTTATGCCCTGGACCGGTTGATACTAATTTTAATAAAAGAGCTGGCGTGAGTTTTTCAGTGAAAAGTCTATCTAGCAAGTATGTTGCCTGTTATGCAATTAAAAAAATGTTTAAAGATAAATTAGTTATTGTGCCTGGTTTTATGAATAAACTATCGGTAATAGGGTGTAAGATTGCACCGCTTAAATTATTGTTAAAGATAGATTATAATATTCAAAGAAAAAAGGAGCGATAAAAATGAAGAATAAAAACGGATTTACGTTGGTAGAATTACTTGCGGTAATAGTTGTTTTGGGTGTTATAATGGTAATCGCGGGAACAGCGGTTTTGAGTCAAAGAAAGAAAGCTAATATTGAGGAAGCTAAAAAAATAGAAAAAACACTTGTTGATTTGGGACCAGGAATATATACTTATGAAAAATTAAATGGCTCTAGTGAATTCATGGAAAAATTTAACGAAGGAAAGACGTTTAAGATTTCACAAGATAATTTAATTTCCGCTGGATATTTAGATGGTGAAATCAAAAACCCTTCAGGAAATGGAACTTGTGATGCGTATTTGGTAGTTGATCCATCACTTTCAGATGAAATGTTTAAAGGCTATATTGACTGCCCAAATTTATATAAAACGGATGGGTATGGTAATAATTATGAATCCATAACTTTAAGTTCAAATAATTAGTTGAAGCTACTTGGGTAGCTTTTTTTTCTATTTTGTTATATAATAAGTCCTTACTTTAAGGAGGTGACTTAAGTTTGAACATTATTGAAATAAATAATTTGACTTTTAGGTACAATGATAATTTTATTTATGATGATTTTAGCTTAAATGTTAAAAGAGGAACTTGGGTTACTATTGCAGGACCTAATGGTGCTGGAAAAACAACTTTAGTTAAGATATTATCGGGACTAGTTAAAAGTTATTGTGATGTTAAGATTTTTGGAAAAAAATTATCACGGGGAAATATTTATGAAATAAGAAAAGACGTTGGTTTTGTATTTGATAATCCTGATAGCTTTTTCGCATGTGAAACCGTTGAAGATGAACTTGCGTTTTCCTTAGAAAACATGGCCGTTGCACCTTCTACCATAAAAAGGAAAATAAAAGAAATATCAAGTCTTTTGGACTTAAATGACATTCTTAAGGAAAATCCTTATGACTTATCTGGTGGTGAAAAACAAAAGGTTGCACTTGCATGTGCTCTTATGTTAGAACCTAGAATTTTAATTTTAGATGAAGCTTTAATGATGATTGATGTTGCTCAAAGAAATAAGTTATTAAAGATATTAAAAGAATATAATAAGCGCAAGAGGGTTACTATTGTATCTTTTACTCATAATTTAGATGAAGCAATATATTCTGATAGATTAGTAATATTAAATCATGGAAAAATTGTTGTAGATGGTGTTTTTCCTCAGGTTTTTGATGAAGAAAGGGTAATGCGAAAGATTGGCTTAGAGGTACCTTTTTCGGTTGAATTAAGTCAGAAATTAAGGATTTACGGGATAATAGATAAAATTTATCTTGATATAGAAAGGCTGGTAGATGAAATATGGAAGTAATTTTTAGAAACGTAAACTTTTCATATAACGTTGGTATGCCAAATGAAAAAAAAGCTTTAAAAGATGTAAACGTTTTTTTAGAAGGTGGGTTAATACATGGAGTAATCGGCCCTATTGGTAGTGGTAAAACAACTATGTTAGAACTCATGAATGGTGTTACCAAACCAAGTTCTGGTGAAATAATCGTTGGTAATTATGAGCTTACTAGTAAGAATAGTAATTTTAAGTTTAATGATTTTAGGTATGATGTTGGACTAGTTTATCAGTTTCCCGAAAAACAATTTTTTTGTTCAACGGTAGGCGAAGAGATAGCTTTTTCAGGAAAGACCTTTGAGCCAAAAAACAAAAACATTAAAGATAAAGTCAAGAAAGCTCTAAAAATGGTAGGTTTAGATGAATCATACGTTAAAAGAAGCCCTTTTAGTTTAAATGGTGGTGAAAAAAGAAGGGTTGCGATTGCGTCCGTGTTAATTTCTAATCCTAAGTTGTTAATCTTGGATGAACCTACCATTGGACTTGATAATAATAGCAAAAAAAGATTGATGCACCTTCTTAAAAATTTAAAAACCAGATACATGAAAACAATAATAATTGTTACCCATGACGTTGATATGCTTTATGAGATAGTTGATGATGTAGTTGTTTTAAATGATGGAAGAGTGATAAAAGAAGGTAATAAGATGGATGTTTTTAGTGATGTTAATTTATTGGACAAAAACAATGCCCCAGTTCCTAACGTTATTCGGGTAAGCAAGCTCGTTTACGATAGAACTGGAGTTGACTTGGGCCATGTTCAAAATTTAAATTCTCTTGTAAGAAAAATGGCAATTAATTTAAGTGATGTAAAACGGAAGGTGATTACCAATGAAAAGTAATTATTCGTTTTTTAGGTATATAACCGGTAACTCTAAGTTTCATACGATGAACTCAAAAATGAAAATTATATGTTTTTTACTATCGATAGTAATTTCTCTTTTGATATCAAATTATTTATCACTTTTAATATTTTCTTTATTTTTGATGTTTATATTAATAAAAACAGAAATAAAACCCAAAATTTACTTATTAAATATTTTAATACTTTGGCCAATATATGTTATTTTATTTATTGCTTGTTTCATAACCACGTTTGATGTGTTATTTTCATTTTTACTAGTTTTAAAAATTATTGTAATTATTGTTTTGTTTTTAATACTTACATTTACAACGTCGCTTAGTGAAATTGCGTGGGGATTTGAATGCTTGTTTGATCCATTGAAAAAACTTGGTGTTCCGGTTTCTAAAATATCTTTAAAAATAGCCTTATCAATCAAATTCATTTCAACTTTGTTTGATAAGTTTAAAGAAATAAGAAAATCAATGGCTTATCGCGGCATCCCTTATAGTAAGAGTAAAATAACAACGATTACTAAAATGATGATACCCGTAATAAGGTTATCTTATAAGTTATCAGTAAGAACAATTACAGCAATGAAACTTAGGTTTTATGGTTACTTTAATAGGCGGACTAATTATCATGAAAATAAAGTATCAAAGTTTGATAAGATTTTGGTTTTACTTTACGTGGTTTTACTTTACGTGGTTATATGGATGAGGTGGCGATAATGAGATATTTAATTGATTTTTCTTATAGTGGACAACTATTTAATGGTTATCAAAAACAACCTAAATTAAGAACCGTTCAAGGTGAAATAGAAAAAGTTTTAACGAAAATAAATGATAGTCCTGTTACTATATGTGCTGCTGGAAGAACCGACGCAAAGGTAAATGCTATTCATCAAAAAGCTCATTTTGACTTAAATAAAAAAATTGCATGTTATAAATTGAAGGGAGCCATGAATAGTTATCTTCCTGATGATATCTATGTTAATAACGTGGATGAGGTTTGTAATGATTTTCATGCTAGATACATGGTTAAGCTAAAAACATATGAATATAATATAAACGTAGGAAACTATAACCCTATACTTCGCACCCAGGTGTATCAATATTGTAAACCACTTAATTTAGATCTAATGAAAATAGCGATAAATCATTTTAAAGGCACGCATGATTTTACCACTTTTTCTTCAGCTGAAGATAAAAGAAGTAACAAAGTAAGAACGATAAA
Organism: uncultured bacterium; assembly: GCA_949288625.1. GTDB lineage: Bacteria > Bacillota_I > Bacilli_A > RF39 > UBA660 > Aphodocola. The sequence goes on from CASEKZ010000069.1 coordinate 13,112, forward strand.
ACACGTAAAAATAGTCCAAAAAGGTAGCATAGTAACCATCACGTTTAAAGCAAAAGGATTTTTGAAATACCAAGTACGAAGCATGGTGGGAACTTTGATTAAAGTTGGAGAAAAAAAGCTTGATGTTAATGCTATTCCTACTTTGATTGATAAAAAAGACAGAAAGTATGCACCATTTATGGTCCCGGCATGTGGTCTTTCATTAACTGATATAAAATATTAATAAAAAACAGTTTTCATTGGTTGAAAGCTGTTTTATTTAACATCATTTATCAATTCAGCAAGTGTTTTAATGCCTATTAACCCGCAAATACCAACTAAGATGTACACTATTTTAGAACCTAAAGCATCCATTCCACCGAATATAGTTGCGACAAGGTCAAAATCAAATAGTCCTATTAGACCCCAATTTAATGCACCTATAATCATGATAGTTAGTGCTATGATTTGTAGTGTTTTCATATTATTCCTCCTTTTATACTTATATGATAATCAAAAAAATCTTTTTTATACGTGAATATTAGCATTTTTAAACCATATAATTAAATGAAAATTAAAAGAGGTGAATGAATGAAAAAAATTTTAGGTGTCTTTTTAGCTTTTGTTTTTGCCATGTGCTTAACAGGTTGTGGAAAGGAAGATGAGAAAACAGTTCTGAATAAGTTAGACAAAAAGGTTAATAATGTTAATGGTTATAAGTTAGAAGCTGAAATGGAATTAATTAATAACGAAGATTCCTATAAATATGACGTTACCGTATCATATAAAAAAGAAGATAACTATCGTGTTTCACTTAGAAACAAGACTAATAATCATGAGCAAATCATATTAAAAAATGAAGAAGGTGTTTATGTTTTAACGCCTAACCTTAATAAGAGCTTTAAGTTTCAAAGTAAATGGCCATATAATAACTCACAAAGTTATTTATTGCAGTCTATTATAAGTGATATGAAAAATGACTCTAAACTTAGTATGAAGAAAGTAAATGACGATTATGTGTTTACAAGTACCGTAAATTATAAAAATAACGCAAGTTTGACTCATCAAGAAGTTGTGGTTGATAAAAATTATATGATAAAAAGTGTCGCAGTACTTGACGATGAAGAAAATGCAGGTATAAAAGTGAATTTTAAATCAGTAGACATGAAAGCAAAATTTGATGATAATTATTTTGTTTTAGAAGAAAACATGGAAACTTTTGCACAAACTAGTGAACAAGTAGCCGGGGAAACAAGTGAGTTTGATGAAGCAATATACCCAATGTATTTGCCAGAAGGTACTTATTTAGAAACAGAAAAAACCGTAGATTTAGATGAAGGCTCAAGAATAATTCTTACTTTTGCTGGCGATACACCTTTCTTGCTTGTTGAAGAACCTGCTTTAAGAGAAGATGATATGACTATTATTCCAACAAGTGGAGATATTGATATATTTATGGATACGATAGCAATAGTTGATGATACGTCAATCACTTGGTCAAGTGCTGGAGTTGATTATTATTTGGTTTCAAATGAAATGAGTACAGCAGAATTAATTAATGTAGCAAAATCAATGTCAACTATGCCGGTAAGTAAATAATTTAAACATTGTTATTTTTTGTGATATAATATCATTAGGTGATATTATGAATAATGAAGTAAAAAACGGAATAATAATTACAATTACAGTTATTTTAGTAATAGTCATAGTGTATTTTGCCACTGCTTTACTTATGACTGGCGAAATAGGTTCTAAAGACGAAAAAGAAAAAAATAATGAAAATACCACTTCAACCGAAAGTACGGAGGGCTCTTCACTTTATGATAACATGATTATAGCGGGAAGGGTATTTGAACAAAAAGATGACAAATACATGGTAATATTCTTCTCTGAAAATGATGCCAGTGATACCTTAAAAGCATCCATTACGTCGTATGATTCTACTTTGGATGGTGTAAAATTATACAAGGTAAATACGGATGAGGTAATAAATAGTTATGTTGTTTCGGATGACTTCAACAAAACCGCAACTAATGATGATGAACTAAAAGTAAATGACGTAACTTTAATTACGATTGAAGGTAAAGCAATAACTTCGTATGTAATTGGCGAAAATAGTGTAATTAATGAATTAAAGTGACTTTTTAGTTACTTTTTTCTTTTGGTGTGTTATACTTTTATTATGCGGAGGTAAGATATGAAGGAATATAAAAATGAGCAAATTTTACCTAAAAAATCCTCAATAAAAGAAAAGTTGAACAATAAAAGTGATTTTAAAATATATGAATTAATATTATTTGGTTTTCTAATAGTTATTGCCTCGGTTACATTAACGATTGTTGTTGTTTTTGAAACTAAAGACATCGGTAATAATCATAGCGTTATAACAAACTTAAATGATGATGCATTAAGCGAATTTGAAGAAGTTTACGGACTTATTAATGATTCTTATTATAAGGACGTTGATAAAGACGAACTAATTAATGGTGCGATAAATGGTATGCTATCCTCATTAAAGGACCCACACACAAGTTATTTTAGTGAATCGGAAACCGAAAATTTTAATGAAGTTATGAATGGTTCTTATGAAGGAATTGGTGCTGAAATTTCGGTTGATGCAAGCGGTAATATTTTTGTTTTTTCAGTATTTAAAAATTCCCCAGCACAAGAAGCTGGTTTAAAGTTTAATGATTTATTATTGGAAGTAAATGGAAAATCGACTAAAGGATTAACGATGGCTGAGGTTGTGTCCTTAATTAAGGATGACTCTGTTTCAAAAGCACATATAAAAGTAGAACGTAATGGACAAGTACTAGAATTTAATGTTGAGCGCCGGCTTGTTGTAATTGAATCTGTTGAATCACGCGTTTTTGAAAAAGATGAAAAAAAGATTGGTTATGTTGCTGTCAATACTTTTGCAAATAATACGTACGAACAATTTCGTGAAAACATAGAAGCATTAGAAGATGAAAACATTAAGGGGCTAATAATTGATGTTAGGAATAATTCTGGCGGTTATTTACATTCAGTAACTAGCATGCTTGATATGTTCTTGCCTAAAGGTACAGTAATATATCAAACGAAAGATAAGAACAAAACATATAAACATACGGCATCAACTGATGAATCTAGAAATTATCCAGTTGCTGTTTTGGTTAACAAGTCTAGTGCATCGGCCTCAGAGATATTGGCAATAAGCTTAAAAGAATCATATGGCGCCTACGTTGTTGGTACAAATACGTATGGAAAGGGTACGGTTCAAATAACTAAGGATTTGGAAAGTGGCGGCATGATTAAATACACAACACAAAAGTGGCTCTCACCGAAAGGAAATTGGATAAACGACATTGGTGTTATTCCAACGCATGAAGTTAAGTTATCTAATGAATATGATGAAAATCCGACAACTGAAAATGATGATCAATTTCAAAAAGCGTTCGAACTAGTTTATTCTAAATAAAAATAATATTTAAAAACACAAGATAAAAAAGTAAAAATGGTTTGTTTTTATTAAAAGATTTACAAACTATTTTTACTTGTTTTTTTGTTTGAAAAAGTATATTATAAAGTTGTTGGGAGATATGGTATGAAACACATGAGAATAGGCGACAATTACACGATACATTGTTACAAACATGATGGTACGATTCACCGTAGTTGGGATGAGACCATGCTTCTTGATATAAATAAAGATTTTTTAGTTTTTGGTAACAAGCGTGCAAGGGTTAATAATAGTGATGGTAGAGTTTGGTATACAAAAGAGCCAGCAATAATCTTTTATTATAAAAACAAATGGTATAACATTATAACTCAGTTTAAGGAGTCTGGGATTTATTATTATTGTAATATTGCTAGCCCAACCATTTTGGAGGGGAAAGTAATAAAATATATTGATTATGATTTGGATCTTAGGGTGTTTAAGGATGGCACGTATAAAATCTTAGATAAATCCGAATATGAGTATCATAAAAAAAAGATGAATTACCCAGAAGAAATTGATATTATTGTAAAGCAAGAGTTAAAAAACCTTATAAAATTATATCAATCTAAAAAGGGGCCATTCGATTACGAATGTGTAAAAAAATATTATGATAAATATATGTTGTTGTTGGGTAATAAAAATTAAATATCAGCATATATTAAATAAGAATGATCAAAAAACAACGTTAGAAATGTTGTAAAAACAGCCAAAAAAAGCTTTTTTTGAGAAAAAGTTAAAAAAAAAATAAAAAATTGAAAAAAGTTGTTGACATGACCATTTGGATGTGGTATGCTTATAACGCACTTGACAAAAAAGAGTGTAAAAAACCTTTGTAAAACAAAGGTGTGAAATGATCTTTGAAAACTGAGCAAAACGTCAAGATTATTTGAGTAGCTAGGAACATAACATTTTAAAAATATTTTTTTTGAGAGTTTGATCCTGGCTCAGGATGAACGCTGGCGGCATGCCTAAGACATGCAAGTCGTACGAGATGGCCCAATGATTTTTTT
>CASEKZ010000070.1 GCA_949288625.1 uncultured bacterium
CAAGCGTTGGAATGTTGTTTATAAATACATCATCAAGAAAATTTCTCATGTTAATTTTGAATCTTATAAGCCTTTACTACGTTTTTTAAAAGACAAGAAACGGTCATTGGACCAACACCACCTGGAACTGGAGTTATTAAAGACGCTTTTTTACTTACCTCATCAAAACAAACATCACCACATAAAATGTTACCCTCTTTATTAATTCCAACGTCAATAACGATAACACCATCTTTTACCATGTCTTTGGTAATAAGGTTAGGATGCCCTGCCGCAACAATTAAAACATCGGCCATTTTAGTATAGTTTTTAATATCTAAGCTTTTAGAATGACAAATACTTAATGTTGCGTTTTGCTTTAGTAAAAGCTGAATAAGTGGTTTACCAACCAAATTACTTCTTCCTACTAAACATACGTTTTTAGAAGTCAAATCAACGTTATAAGCCTTTAATAGTTCCATTACCCCAAGTGGTGTACAAGGGACCAAACAATCATTTTCAAGTACCAAATTTCCAACGTTTTGATAAGTAAGCCCATCAACATCTTTTACAGGATCAATGTTATTTATTATTTTACCTTCATCAAAGCCGTTAGGAAGTGGTAACTGCACTAATATTGCATTTACACTAATATCATTATTTAACCTTTTTATCTCTGAAATCACAAGATCTTCAGATATGGTTTCGTTAAACTTTATGTATTCGAAACTTATTCCAACGTCTTCACAAGCTTTTCTTTTGTTTTTTATATAGACCTCACTGGCTTTATTATCACCTACTTGAATAACCGCAAGTTTTGACGTTATATTTTCTTTTTTTATTAAATCCTTAACGTTTTTTCTTAACATAAGACTTATTTTTGTACCATCAATTATATTATCCATTATACCCCTCCTCATATATTGGATATTTTCTGCATAAATTATTAACCCGTGTTTTTAAATCATCTAAAATCCTTTTATCATCACTATTATGTAAGCACGTAGAAATTATTTTTCCAACCTCTACAAAATCATTTTCTTTAAAACCCCTCGTGGTTAAAGATGCTGTACCAAGCCTTATTCCACTCGTTATAAAAGGTGTTGTTGGATCATATGGAATCATGTTTTTATTACAAGCAATACCAATTGATTCTAGTATATTTTCTGCTTCTTTACCGGTCATGTTAACTGATTTTTTAACATCAACCAACATTAAATGGTTGTCAGTTCCGTTGGATACTATTTTAAAACCCTCCATTTTTAAAACGTCACATAATATCTTAGCGTTTTTTATAACTTGCTTTTGATAACTTATAAAATTATGAGTCATTGCCTCAGCAAAACAAACAGCTTTAGCAGCAATAACGTGCACAAGTGGTCCACCTTGAATTCCAGGAAAAATGGTTTTATCAATTTTTTTAGCTAGTTCTTCACTATTAGTTAGTATAATACCGCCCCTTGGTCCCCTTAACGTTTTATGCGTTGTTGACGTTACAACGTCAGCATAACGGCATGGATTTTGATGAAGTCCCGCCGCAACAAGACCTGCTATGTGAGCCATATCAACCATAAGGTAAGAATTACAACTTTTTGCAATATCTTTAAACTCAGCAAAATCTATCTTCCTAGAATAACTAGATGCTCCCGCAACAATTAACCTAGGTTTTTCTTTTAAAGCAATTTTTCTTACCTCATCATAATTTATTTGTCCGGTTTCTTTATCTACGTTATAAAAGACGATATTATAATCCTCGCCGCTAAATGATAACGCACTTCCATGAGTTAAATGACCACCAGAGTTAAGATCCATTGCAAGAATTTTATCCTTCTTTTTTAAAAGTGCTCGATAAACGGCCATGTTAGCAGAAGAACCAGAATGTGGCTGTACGTTAGCATACTTTACACCAAATAATTTTTTAGCGTTTTCAATGGCAATTTCTTCAATTTCATCAACGAATTTACACCCACCATAATACCTTTTACCAGGATATCCTTCTGCGTACTTATTGGTAAGAATACTGCCTTGTGCTTTAAGTACGTTTTTACTTACAAAGTTTTCAGAAGCAATAAGTTCAATCGTATCTTGCTGTCTTTTTCTTTCTTTTTCGATTAAAGAAAAAATATCGTCAATCATCTTTTTCATCTCCTTTTAAACTTCTATGAATTTATTTAGTTTTATCGAATATATATACTTTTTCACAACCTTAGCATTCATTGTTTCTTTTAGTCCTAATTCATATAAATCAAGCTGAAACTTATAACGATTCACTAATTCTTCAAGTTTCAAGACATTATCTGTTTTATAATCCACAACGTAATAAACGTTATCTTTTACAAAAAGCAAATCAATTACACCATCAATTAATATTTTACCACTTTTTAAACTACTATCATAATATTTTGCGGGAACTTTAAAATTTATTTCATGTTCTTTGTAAACTTCATCCGCTGATAAAACCATATCATATATATCACTTGTTAAATAAGAAAAGATTTTTTCTAAATTTATATTTACTTTTGCTTCATTTGTTATTTTATCTTCTAAAACCATTTTTTCTAGCTCTTGCTTTAATGATTCTAAATTATATCTTTTTACCGGAAGAAGTTCTAAAATGGTATGATATAACGTACCTTTTTTAGCATGACTAATGCCATCCGTCATAAATTTAGGCTTTTTAAAATAACTTTCACTGCTTTTTAGTTGACTTACGCTTAATTTTTCTGGAACATAAGACAATGAATTATCATATGAAAACTCATTTATTTTTTTTAACGTATTAAAATCATAATTTATGATTTTCTTTTTTTCTTTTTCATTAAAATAATCACTATTAATCTCGTTACTTTTTATTAAGAATAAATTTAACTTTGCTTTACTAGGAAACATCTTAACTTTAATGCTTGATAAAAATCTTAATTCTTCAGCTTCACTACATCTTAAAAAACAGGGTAACAAAATTTCTAAATAACTTTTACATGATTTTAAGTAAAGACTGGAAACAAGTTTTTCTTCACCCATTTTTGAAGATGCATTTAATACCATTTTATCAAGGTTATTAACACAGCCAGTAATAATAATTTTTTCCTTAGCTCTTGTTAGTGCAACGTATAAAACCCTTAGCTCCTCTGATAACATTTTGTTTTTCTCGTATTCTTTAAAAAGCATCATCATAACCGTATCGTACCTTAATTTATATTCATGATTTCTAATTGGGAAGCAAACGCCTAAGTCTTGATTTATCATAAAGTCACTTCTTACATCAGTAAAATTAAAATTTTTACCAGTTTGACAAACAAAAACAATTGGATATTCTAATCCCTTAGATTTATGAATGGTTGTTATTAAAACATTATCCCCATCTGATAAAGGATTAACACCTTGAAGTGAATCTTTATTAATTATTAAAGCTTCTAAATAATCCGTAAACTCATGCAAACTCTTTGACTCATCTTTTTCAAAATCAACCGCGTGCTTAAGCATTTGAAATAAGTTCTTTGTTCTTTGTTTACTACCAGGTTGTGATGCCATAACCAAAAACAAGTCAAAATACTCATATATTCTAGCTAATAATTTTTCTATTTTATTATTGCAAGCAAATTTTTGTAACTCGTCTATTTTTTGCAAACAATCTTTTAAATATTCTATGTCAGATGATAAAATACTTTCTTTTAAACTTCGTTTTTTATTACCTTTTCTAGCCAAAGAAACATCATCTAGTGAAACGTTAAAACATGGCGATTTTAAAACACTTAATAAAGCGATATCATCATTTGGATTATCTATTACTTTAAGTATGTTAATAACTAACTTAACTTCATAATTATCAAAATAAGAAAGGGTACTTTCACAATAAACACTAATGTTTTTTTGGTTTAACGCCTTAATAAAGTAATTACTATCCTTTAATGAACGTAGTAAGATAACTATGTCCGATGGTTTAATATTTCGCCATAGACGTTTCTTATTATCATAAATTTTATTTTTTTCATCTAACATCTTCTTAATTCTTTCAGCAACGTAAGTTGCTTCTTTTTGTGATTTGCAAACATCTTCCTCATCATTTTCTGTTTCTTTTACATCATCAATTATATGAGCTTCGGCACTTAAGTTATTACCTTCTTCAAATGATGCACCAAGATATAACTTTTCGTTATCATCATAAGACACTTCGCCAAATAAATTACTCATGGTGTTTTCAAAAACAAAGTTACAAAAGTCAAGAACCTCTTTTCTACTACGAAAATTTTTAGCAAGATTAATCAACCTCGGAAAGTCGTTTTTAGTAGCATTTTTTTTATCATCGTTAAAAATTTCAGGACAAGCGCTTCTAAAACGATAAATACTTTGTTTTACATCCCCAACAATAAACAAGTTTTTATTATCTTTTGAAATAGCGTTAAAAATAACGTTTTGTAAATTATTAGTATCTTGATATTCATCTATTAAAATTTCATCAAACATATTCATAATATTTATTGCAAGTGGTGTTTTTTTATCATTTTTGATTAAAAGATCAATTACAAAATGAGCTATATCACTAAAACTAAACGCGTTTTGCCTTCTTTTTTCCTCCATTAATTTTGATAAGTACAAATTAACAACCTCGAATAAAACAAGTAAGTTTTTTTTACATATGGCTTTTTCTTTTGCATAAACCGCATCATCTATAAACATAAGTTCATGCATTTTTTTATTTACTTCATCCTTAAAATCATCACGTATTATCTTATACTTAATAACTGCCGGATCATCTTTATGCCCTTTAGGTGTTCTTAAAGTATCAAAACTAATACTTCTAAGTCTTTTTGCTAAATCATCAAAAGTATTAATATTTAAAAAATCATTAATAAAATTTTTTTCCTTTCTTGCTGTTTGAAGTATTTTATCAAAACAATCATCATCATAAAGCTCAGTTATAACATCATGATATAACTCATCATATTGTTTCATCTTCTTTTTTATCTGATCAAAAAACATATCTTTATAAGTATTACTACACTCATCATAGTTTTCAATAGCAAACTTAATAAACTTATCTTTAAAAGGTAACGTATCTAAAAAACTTGATGTTTTTAAAACAATATCCTTAATCAAATCTACGTCAGAAGCCCCAAAAAACGATAATGCATCATCATATGACGGAATTAATTCAAAAGCTGATTCCATAACTTCTTTTACTACAACATAAGATAACATTCTTTCTTCTTCGTTACTTAAAATCTTAAAATTACGATTAATGTTAAGTTTTTCAAAATTATTTTTAACAATTTCTGAATAAAAAGCATCCATCGTTGTTATCCTTGCCATTTGGGATAATAAAAGTTCTTTTTTTAACCGTGCATCATTAGGATGCTCATTTACCAAGTAACTTATTTTATCTTTAATTCTTAACTTCATTTCTTTAGCAGCGGCATCAGTAAAAGTTACGATTAACAAACGACTTATACTCCCACCATCCAACACGTACTTAATTACTCTTTCAGATAAGACCGCGGTCTTGCCAGATCCAGCTGCAGCACTAACTATTACCTTACCACCACGCAAATTAATCGCTTGCTCTTGATCCTTTGTCCAACTAGGCATTTAAATCACCTTCTATCATTTCAAATACTTCTTTGTTCTTATAATTTTTCAGTCTTCTAGATTTATCAATTTCTTTATCAAAAGCACATATACTATTAAACTTACAAAATTCACAAGCGTTAACCCTTCCTGATACAGGACTTACGTTTATATTACCACTTAATATTTCGTTTCCAATGCTAGTAAGTTTTATTTTAATATAACTAAACAAAGCGTTTAATTCACTTATTGTAAATAATTTTTCTTCATCTATTTTCCCCTTTAAAGTAACGTTTATAAAATCTCCTATATAATCTTTTGAAAAAGCATCTATAACCTTTTGATCTTGATTTATCATTCCATCCATTAATAACCTTTTTTGAACGCTAGCATTTAGCTCTTCTTCGTTAAGTTTTCTTGATTCGCTTTTTTCTTTTAATAGGGCTGGATAATATAATACAGCTGATAAAGTAGCATTAGGAACACTTTGTTTGATTGCTAAAAGATATAGTAACATTTGAAGATTTAAAGCCTCAAGACAATCATCAAGTCTTAGTTTTTTACCCCCGGTTTTATAATCAATTACAGCATAATAAACATTATCTACATCTTCATAAGTATCTATTCTATCTACTATTCCACTAAGCTTAAGAGTTGCGTTATCAAGGTTAATTACAACTGGTTTTATCGTTGCATCATCACTTATTTTAAACTCAGTATACTTTGGTTTAAACTTTATAAAATCTTTTTCTTTTAAAATCTTCTTAACGATCATCGTAACGTTCAAGGAAAGCTCTTTTATCAAATAATTAATGGTATTATTAATGATTTTATTATTCTTATTTAAATAGTCTAACGCATAACGATTTACCATTTGACTTAAATTAGATAAACAAACCATGTTATAATCATTAGTTATTATCTTCTCTAAAACGTAATGTACCAGGCTCCCTATTTCCCGGTTATCAAACATGTTTTTTTCCTTTACGTTTAACTTAATACCATGCCCACAGAAAAAATAAAAAGGACATTTCGCATATGTTTCTATACTACTAGGACTAAGATTTAGGTTATTAGTATAAAGTTTAAGAGCACTTTGCTTATTAATTTTTAAATTCATGTTACGAGCTGATGATAAATTAACTTTTTGTATCATTTCGTCTTTTTCGTCTTGCATATAAACTTCGTTATTAGAAAGTTTTAAAGCATAATCACCCGCTATTAATTTTTTATTATAAAAAACTTCTTCTTCCCTTTTTAATGGTTCCTTAACTAAATTAGAAGGCGTAAGTAACTTTAACTGCAAAGACAACTTATGATAAGTAATAATTACGTTTTTGTTATCTATTAATTTTAAATAGTTAAAAGTCGCTATAGATGAAAAATCACTTATCTTTTTCACTAACGATTCTTCTTTAACATCATCCTTACTTATTAAAGAACCAAGTTTAAATTTACCTGGCAAATCATCCTCACTAGCGCCCATTAAATAAACGTATTTTTTACCTAAATAACATGCACTATCAATTTGACAAACCTTAACTTCATCGGTCATATGATTTATCTTTTGTTTTTCAACAACAAGACTTGCTAAAAGATTAAAAAAGTCTTCTGGTTTTATATCATCTAAGTAATCACACATATACTCTAACGAAGATACTAACAAAAGATATCCTTCTTCATCTAAATTAAATAGTTTTTCATCAATTTTTTCCTCTTGTAAGTAAGTCCAAAAACACTTAGCAATTACACTTACTTTTGTTTCGTTTATAATGTTTTCTAAAAGATACTTTATTTGGTTTATAACGTCATATTTAGCCTCGTTTAAATTCAAAGAGTCAGCTTTAGTAAAAGGTAAGTAAAAACTTTCATTTTCCAAATTCCACTCGTATACATAATCGTCTATTTTATCAATGACTTCTTTTGATATATTAAATAAATTCAACTTAAGAAGATTAAGAAAGTTCTTACATGAAAAATCGCCATTAAATATAAAAGATAAAAACTTAATAAACCTGGCACTTAATATTCCACTTGTTACTTTCTTTGAATATGGAACGTTAAAAATTAAGTTAAAGTATGGCTCACAATCACTTATTTTAGGAACAACAATAAGAAAATCTTGATAACTTGCCCCGTTTAAAACTTTCTTAGAAATATCATTCAAAACAAATTTTACTTCTTCTTCAGTATCATTTAATGCATAAAAATCATGTCCCCTCTTAGAAGGCAAACACACATCTTTTAAGTCAATACCAATTTTATTTAAAATCACTTCATTATATCGTTTACAATAAATAAAAACATTATTCGAATTTCCAATTTTCTTAATCAACTCAATTTCTAAGTCATTCATATTATCAAGACCAAGAAAAACATAAGTTCCTTTAAAAGTGGTGTTTTCTGTTACATATTTAATAAGCATTTGGTAATTTATTAATCCAAGGTCATTAAGCATGTTATCATATGATTCATAAATCATTTTTAAATCATGGAACTTATCATTATAAATAAAAGATAATTCATAAAAATAATCATAAGTATCTAACAAACTATTTATAAATTCAAAGTTATTAACGTTATTATACTTTAATAGTTTCTTCTTTACTGATAAAAACGCACGATACATTATAACAAAGGCTTCTTCGTTACTTATTAATTTTTTTGATTTGTTATAGTTCTTTAAAACATAGTTTCTTAAATTATAAATCTTATAATTTTTTCCATAATACTTATTTTTATAATAATATTCATCGGAAGAAGGCGTGATAATGATACTTTCTTCTGTTATTATTTTATTTAACTCTTCTTTTTTTATTATGTTTATCATACACTTCACCTTCTTATAACATAAATATTATAACAAAAACCAAAAGTAAAAAGAACTACTTATTTTATATTATTTAAACATATAAAAACCTCGTTTTTCAAATATTCAAACGAGGTTAATATAAAACTATTTATTTTTTTGTTTTAGTTCTGCTTGTGCCACAAAATACTTAGGAATACTATAAAGAACAATATACCGTTCTATTTTGACTAAAATAACTTATTTTTTTTAAAATATTTTACTAACTATATTATCTATTTTTTCCTCTGACATTTTACATCTTTCTAATGTTATACAATATATACACATTCTTACTAGTTCATATGCTATTACTTCTATATCAGTAAAAGCATTAGCAGAACTTCCATGTGAAATAGCATTTCTTCTTTCTTTAAATTTGTCAGCTAAAACTCCATCTTTTATTTTGGTAATTTGATAATTATTTAGCATTAACTTCTTTTTATTAGAAATAATCTCTTTATATTTTCTTAAAGAGTATGTTACTTTTTCTGACAAACTCCCCTCCATTTTGCTAATAATTTTATTAAAATAGTTACATTCTTTTATAATCTTTTTATTATATTTTATATCTTTCTCTTTTTTTATTGCTAAATTAGCATTATTCTTCTTATTTGATAAACATTTCAATAACGCTTTTTTTACAGCATTATATTCTTCACTCGTCTTTGCTTTGAATTTTGGATACAATTTATCAAATTCAGATTCAAATGCTCTAGCAACATTAACATATTTATCATTATCCACATAATTATTATCTGATATACTTAATGGATAATATTCTGTCAAAAAATCCTTATTACTAACTAACTTATATATTTTCGAAAATTTATTGTCTAAATCTTCTAAATGAATTGAATTATTAGCTTTATCTAAATCATATTTCTCATCAGGATCTACAAAATAGAATTCAAATTTAAATTCTTCGTTTCTAATATCATCTCGTTTTATTCCGTAGTTTACCGGAATAGTAGTATATGCTATAACTTTATTGAATTTTATATATTTTCTATTATTTATAAAAGAAAAGAATTTTTTTACCTTTAAATAATACTCAACAATTTCATCTATGTTTTGTTTAGTATTAAATTCAATTTCTAAAAATGATTCAACATCAAGAACAACATTAATATTAGAACTAAAAGGAATTTTCCATGCTACTCCAAATTTAAATACATCTTTATTAATAATAAAATTATCTGTTTTAAGTTTATTTTTATTCACCTCTAAAGTTATATCATTTGACTGAAAAAAATCACTGGTTTTAATTATTCTTTTTGGATAATAGAATCTATCTAAACATTCACCGAAAAATCTTATTTTACTAATTTCTTCACATTTAGGAAGAGGACTTACTCCATTGGCTTTGCAAAT